>CAIYPH010000842.1 GCA_903928045.1 uncultured Rhodospirillales bacterium | reverse complement strand
GGAGCGGGGGGGCGGGCGCCGGGCGGGCGGCGCCGGCGCCTTCGTTGACGACGCCGAGCAGGGCGCCGACGCCGACTTCACCGCCTTCGGCGACGACGATCTCCGCCAGCACGCCGGCGGCGGGGGCGGGGACTTCGACGGTGACCTTGTCGGTTTCGAGCTCGACCAGAGGCTCGTCGGCGGCCACGGCGTCTCCGGCTTTTTTCAGCCAGCGCGCGACGGTGGCGGTGGAGACGCTTTCGCCGAGGCTCGGCACCTTGATATCAAATGACACGCTGAAAACTCCTGAAGGGGAGTGAGGTATAGGAGAGGGTTATGTTGGGGCGCGGGAGGAAGGAAGCGCTTCTTTTTGAAAAAAGAAGCAAAAACTTTTTATTCATTTGGTTCACAGCCCCCCGGGGAGCCGCCGGCCCAAACGGATAAAAGTTTTTTGGTTCTTTTTTTCAAAAAAGAACCGCTTGCTTCCTTTCATCTCAATCGAGCGCCAAGGCGGCGGCAACCAGCGCAGCCTGCTCGGCAGCGTGGGTTTTCGCCAGGCCGGTGGCGGGGCTGGCGGCCTCGGTGCGGCCGACATAAGCGGGGCGCTTGGCGCGGTTTTCGAGCCCGCCGAGGACTTTTTCGATGCGGCGATCGACGAAGGTCCAGGCGCCCATGTTTTCCGGCTCTTCCTGGCACCAGACGACCTGGGCATCGGGGTATTTGGCGAGCTCGCGCGGCAGGGCGATGACGGGGAAGGGGTAGAGCTGCTCGACGCGGATGATGGCGATGTTGTTGATTTCGCGGGCGCGGCGCTCGGCGAGGAGGTCGTAATAGACCTTGCCGGTGCAGAGGACGACGCGGCGGATTTCCGCGTTGGGGGCGAGTTCGTCGATTTCGCCGATGACCGGGCGGAAGCCGTGGCCGGGGGTGAATTCCTCGAGGGCGGAGACGGCGAGCTTGTGACGGAGGAGGGATTTCGGCGTCATCAGCACGAGGGGTTTGCGGTAGCTGCGCTTGAGCTGGCGGCGGAGGGCGTGGAAGTAGTTGGCGGGGGTGGTGAGGTTGCCGACGACCATGTTGCGCTCGGCGCAGAGTTGGAGATAGCGCTCGGGGCGGGCGGAGGAGTGCTCGGGGCCCTGGCCCTCGTAGCCGTGCGGCAGGAGCATGACGAGGCCGGACATGCGCAGCCACTTGCTTTCGCCCGAGGCGAGGAACTGGTCGATGATGACCTGGGCGCCGTTGGCGAAATCGCCGAACTGGCCTTCCCAGAGGACCAGGCTGCGCGGGTCGGCCAGGGTGTAGCCGTATTCGAAGCCGAGGACGCCGACTTCGGAGAGGAGGGAGTTGTAGATCTCGATCTTTGCCTGGGAGGTGTCGATGTTGTTGAGCGGGGTGTATTCGTTCTGGTTGACCTGGTCGATCAGAACGGCGTGGCGCTGGCTGTAGGTGCCGCGCTGGACGTCCTCGCCGGAGAGGCGGACGCGGTGGCCGTCGAGCAGGAGGGTGCCGAAAGCGAGGGCCTCGCCGGTGGCCCAGTCGATGCCTTCGCCGGTGTCGATCATCGCGCGCTTGGCTTCGAGCTGGCGGAGGATTTTGGAGTTGACCTCGAAGGCGGCGGGGACGCGGGAGATCGCCATGCCGACGCGCTTGAGCTGGTCGATGGGGGCGGCGGTTTGCAGTTCGACCTGGGCCTCGGGGCTTTCGGGCTGGCTGGCGGGGACGTGCAGGCCGGCCCAGTGGCCTTCCAGCCAGTCGGCCTTGTTGGGCTTGTAGGCCTGGGCGGCCTGGTACGCGGCGTCGAGCGTGGCGATGAAGCCGTCCCACATGGCTTTCGCGTCGTCGGCGGAGAGGACGCCTTCGGCGGCGAGGCGTTCGGCGTAGAGGGTGCGGGTGGTCTTCAGGTCCTTGATGGCGCGATACATGATCGGCTGGGTGAAGGCCGGCTCGTCGGTCTCGTTATGGCCGTGGCGGCGGTAGCAGACGATGTCGAGCACGAAGTCGGTGGCGAATTCCTGGCGGAATTCCGCGGCCATCTGGGCGCACCAGACGACGGCCTCGGGGTTGTCGCCGTTGACGTGCAGGATGGGGGCCTGGATGGATTTGGCGACGTCGGTGCAATAGAGGCCGGAATAGGCGTGGGCGGGGACGGTGGTGAAGCCGATCTGGTTGTTGACGATGACGTGGACGGTGCCGCCGGTGCGGTAGCCGATGAGCTGGCTCATGGCCAGCGTCTCGTAGACCAGGCCCTGGCCGGCGAAGGCGGCGTCGCCGTGCATGAGGATGCCCATCACCGAGCGGCGGGCGCGGGTGTCGCCGGCCATGTCCTGCCGGGCGCGGACCTTGCCGACCACGACGGGGTCGACCGCTTCGAGGTGGGAGGGGTTGGGCTGGAGGGAGAGGTGCACCATGTGGCCGGCGATCTCGATGTCGGTCGAGGTGCCGAGGTGGTATTTTACGTCGCCGGAGCCCTGAACGTCATCGGGCTTGAAGGAGGAGCCGCCGAATTCGCTGAACAGCGCGGCGTAGGGCTTCTTGACGATGTTGACGAGGGTGTTGAGGCGGCCGCGATGGGGCATGCCGATGGCGATTTCGCGCACGCCGGACTTGGCCGCCGTCTCGATGATGGCGTGCAGCGCGGGGATGGTGACCTCGCCGCCCTCGAGCCCGAAGCGCTTGGTGCCGACGTAGCGGCGCTGGCAGAAGGTTTCGAGGCCCTCGGCCTCGGTGAGCTGCTGCAGGATGGTTTTTTTCGCGCCGCGGCCGAAGGCGGTGCGCCAGGGTGCGCCCTCGACGCGGCGCTGGATCCAGGCCTTCTGGTCGGGGTCCTGGATGTGCATGAATTCGACGCCGATCGGGCCGCAATAGGTTTCGCGGAGGACCTGGAGGATCTGGCGGGGGGTGGCGGATTCGAGGCCGAGCACGTTGTCGATGAAAATCGGCCGGTCCATGTCGGCGGGGCCGAAGCCATAGGTCGCGGGGTCGAGCTCGGGGTGGTTCTTGGGGCCTTGCAGGCCGAGCGGGTCGAGCTTGGCTTCGAGATGGCCGCGCACGCGATAGGTGCGGATCATCATCAGGGCGCGCAGGCTGTCCTTGGTGGCGGCGCGCACGGTGTCCGACGTTGCGGGGACCGGCTGGGCCACACGGCGTTCAACGACGGGGCGCTCGGGGGCCGGTGCGGCGTGGGTGTCGATCACCGCTTCGCGCGGGGCCCAGGAGGCGCCTGAAGCATCCAACAACACGGCGCGGGCCTCGTCGTCCATCGCATCGAACACCGCGGCGAAGCCGGGATCGACGGCGGCGGGATCGACGGTCCAGCGCGCATACATCTCGGCGATGAACGCCGCATTCGCCCCGCTGAACGCCGAAGCAAGAACATCAACGCCGGCCATGGATCATCCCTCATGTGCTGGCGGCCGTGAGGACGGCGCGCCGTCTCGAACAGTACAAACCGATCACCGGCCTTCGCCGGTGGTGGGAACGTTTATACCGCCACTTTGTTAGCGGCGGCTTTCTTGTCCGGCGCGGCGGTGTCGCCGCGCTCCTCCCGCACTCAGCCCCGCAGAGCCTTCACCATGGTGCTGCCGAGCGCCGCCGGGCTTTCGGCGACGTGGATGCCGGCCTGGCGCATGGCCTCGAACTTGGCGGCCGCGGTGTCCCGCCCGCCGCTGATCACCGCGCCGGCGTGGCCCATGCGGCGGCCCGGCGGCGCGGTGGCGCCGGCGATGAAGCCGACGGTGGGCTTCTTCACCTTGTTGGAGGCGAGGAATTCGGCGGCGTCGATTTCGCTCTGCCCGCCGATTTCGCCGATCATGATGACGGCCTCGGTCTCGGGGTCGGCGAGGAACATTTCCAGCACCTCGATGAAATCGGTGCCCTTCACCGGATCGCCGCCGATGCCGACGCAGCTGGACTGGCCGAGCCCGGCGGCGGTGGTTTGCGCCACTGCCTCATAGGTCAATGTGCCGGACCGCGAGACGATGCCGACCTTGCCGCGACGGTGGATGTGGCCGGGCATGATGCCAATTTTGCAGGCGTCGGGCGTGATGACGCCCGGGCAGTTCGGCCCGATCAGGCGGGAGCGGCTGCCGGAAAGGGCGCGCTTGACGCGCACCATGTCGAGCACCGGGATGCCCTCGGTGATGCAGACGATGAGGGCGATTTCGCTCTCGATCGCCTCCAGGATGGCGTCCGCGGCGAAAGCGGGCGGCACGTAGATGGCCGAGGCGCTGACGGGCCCGGCGGCCACCGCCTGCGCCACGGTGTCCCACACGGGCAGGCCGAGATGGGTGGAGCCGCCCTTGCCGGGCGTCACGCCGCCGACCATTTTCGTGCCGTAGGCGATCGCCTGCTCGGAATGGAATGTGCCCTGGGCGCCGGTGAAGCCCTGGCAGATGACGGTGGTGTTGGCGTCGACAAGAACGGCCATCAGGCGGCTTCCTTCACGGCCTTGACCACTTTTTCGGCGGCGTCGGCAAGATTGTCGGCGGAAATGATCGGCAGGCCGGACTTGGCCATGATCTCCTTGCCCAGCGCCACGTTGGTGCCCTCAAGCCGCACCACCAGGGGCACGCTGAGCGAGACCTCGCGGGCCGCGGCGACCACGCCTTCGGCGATCACGTCACAGCGCATGATGCCGCCGAAGATGTTGACCAGGATGCCCTCGACGTTGGGGTCCGAGAGGATGATTTTGAACGCCGCCGTCACCCGCTCCTTGGTGGCGCCGCCGCCGACATCGAGGAAGTTGGCGGGTGAGGAGCCGTAGAGCTTGATGATGTCCATCGTCGCCATGGCAAGGCCGGCGCCGTTGACCATGCAGCCGATCTGCCCGTCGAGCGCCACGTAGTTGAGGCTGTACTTGGCCGCCTCCAGCTCCTTCGGGTCCTCCTCGGACTCGTCGCGGAGCTTCTCGATGTCGGGATGGCGGTAGAGGGCGTTGTCGTCGAACGACACTTTCGCGTCGAGCGCGACGATCTCGCCGGCGCCGGTCACCACCAGCGGGTTGATCTCAACGATCGCGCAGTCGAGCTTGATGAAGGCCTCGTACATCGCGGTGACGAACTTGGTGAAGGCGCCCACCTGCTTGCCGGCGAGGCCCAGCGCGTAGGCCAGCTTGCGGCAATGGAAGCCCCAGATGCCGGCTGCCGGGTCGATGGCGACGCGGATGATCTTCTCGGGGTGGTGCTCGGCCACCTCCTCGATCTCCATGCCGCCCTCGGTGGACGCCATGATGGTGACGCGCGCGGTGGCGCGATCAACCAGCAGGGAGAGATAAAGCTCGCGGGCGATGTCGCAGCCCGCCTCAATATAGACGCGGTTGACGCGCTTGCCGGCCGGGCCGGTTTGCTTGGTCACCAGCGTATGGCCGATCATCGCCTCGGCCGCGGCGCGCACGTCCTCGACCGACTTGGCGATGCGCACACCGCCCTTGCCGTTGGGGTCATCGGCGAAGCGGCCGGCGCCGCGGCCGCCGGCGTGGATCTGCGATTTCACCACATAGACCGGGCCCGGGAGTTTGGCGGCCGCGGCGGCCGCCTCCTCCGCGGTCCAGGCCACGTGG
>CAIYPH010000841.1 GCA_903928045.1 uncultured Rhodospirillales bacterium | reverse complement strand
GCTCGGCGCCATCGGCCCGCATAAGGGTTCGGCCGAGCTGCTCCGTCTCGCCCGTCATGCCGCGTTGAGCCGGCCCGGGCTGCGCTTCCACGTCATCGGGTTCACCGACAATGACGAGGCCTTCGCGGACCTGCCGAACGTCAGCATCACCGGCAAATATGACGACGCCGACCTGCCCGGCCTTATCGCCGCGTCGGGCGCGCGGGTCGCGCTGTTCCTGCACGTGTGGCCGGAGACCTTCTCCTATACGCTGAGCGAGGCGGTAGCGCATGGCTTGATCCCGGTAGTGCCCGACCTGGGCGCCCCGGCTGATCGGGTGCGCGACGCCGGGTTCGGAGCCGTCTTCCCGCTGCCGCTGCTCCCCGATCCGCTGCTCGACCTGTTGGAGGGCCTCGCTGTTGGCCGCCTTGCGCCCGGCGAGGGCACCCCGGCCGCTTTCGCGGTTGCCGAATCCGAGGCACGCATCATGGCGCTCCTGCGTGACCCCTCCACATCCCCGGTGTCGCCACCGGCCGCTGAGGCGCCGCGCAAGCGCTCCCGCCCGCGGAAGGCCGACTAAAGAATCAACTGCGTCTGCGTCACCTTCGCCACCAGCTTGCCCTCGGCGGTGGTGATCCTGGTCTCCCAGATCTGCGTCCGCCGGCCGCGATGCAGCGGCGTCGCCTCGCCGATCAGTCGCGTGCCCACCGGGGCGGGTCCGATGAAGTTGGTCTTGCTCTCCAGCGTCGTCGTGCTCTTGTCGCGGGGGATGTTGAGGATGGTCGCCACCGCGCCCAGCGTGTCGGCGAAGGTCATCAGCGCGCCGCCATGGATGGTCCCGTTGCCGTTCGCCATGTCCTCCCGCACGGTGATTTCCGCCACCAACCGGTCGGTCGAAACCTCGGTGTATTCCATGACGAGGGCGCGGGGATATTCGGGCAGTCGGGATTGCAGGGCATCGAGCAGGGGCATCTTGGGGTCCTTGGAAGCCGGTGTTGCCGGAACCCTCGCATATCCCGCCGCCGCCGCGAAACCCCGCTGGCCCGGTTGATTTGCCCGCTCCGCTCGGCCAGAACCATCCTGCGATGCCGCACCGAACGAGGACCAGCCGATGAACTATGTCACCCGCGTGCTCCAGCCCGGCGAGCGGGTGGTTCACACCACCACGCTCCATTGGTTCGTCTATCTCGCGGCCATCCGCTGGGCCGTGATCGCGGCGATCCTGCTGGTGATTGGCCTGGTCATCCGCGGCGTGCCGCCCGAGGTGCACCTGGGCCTGCAGGCAGTGGCCGGTCTCGCGGCCATTGCCGCCGCCTTCAAGGCCGTCGAGGCGCTGATCCGCCGCACCACCACCGAACTCGCCATCACCGACCGGCGGGTGATCTACAAGGTCGGCCTGTTCCGGCGCTCCACCTTCGAGATGAACCTCTCCAAGGTCGAGAGCGTCGGCGTCGAGCAGTCGATCCTCGGACGCCTGCTCGGCTTCGGCGAGGTTGAGGTGAAGGGCACCGGCTCCAGCCTGGCCCCCATCGCCACCATCAATGATCCGCTGAAATTCCGCAGCTTCATCACCGCCTCGGCCTGACCGAGGCGGCGCTTGCGTTCCGTGGTCAAACCACCGGCGACATCCCGCCATCGACATTGATCGCCGTCCCGGTGATGTAGCCACCCTGATCTGAGGCCAAGAAACAGGCGAGGTTGGCGAATTCTTCGGCGGTGCCCATGCGCCCCATCGGCACCGGCTTGCCGGTATTGGCGATGTGCTCCTCCAACGTCACGTTGCCGCCGCGCAGCACGTGCCATTTCTTCACCTGTTCGGTGATGATGAGGCCGACCAACATCGCGTTCACCAGGATGTTGTTGGGCGCTCCCTCGCCAGCCAGCACCTTGGTCAGGGCCATCCCCGCGGCACGGCTGATGGTGGTCGGCGCCGAGCCGGCGCGCGGGGCTTTTGCGCCGATGTTGAGCACATTGATCACGCGCCCCCAGTTGCGCTCCTTCATTTGCGGCCAGGCGAGGCGGGTGAGGCGAATGGCGGCGAAGAGCTTGAGGTCGAGGTCTTCCTGCCAGATTTCGTCGGTGACGGTTTCGAAGGCCCCGGTGCGCGAGGTGCCGGCGTTGTTGACCACGATATCGACGCGGCCGAGGCGCTTCATCACCACCTCGTAGGCGCGGGCGATCTCGTCGGCCTTGGAGACGTCGCAGGCGATGGCGACGATTTTGCCCTTGGCGGTCGGCACCAACTCGGCCTGCGCCGCGTCCAACCCTTCCTGCCCGCGGGCGAGGATGGCGACATCGGCGCCTGACATCGAGAAGCGCTTGGCCATCGCGAGGCCGAGCCCCTTGCTGCCGCCGGTGATCACGGCGGCGCGGCCATCGAGAGAGATTTCCATGGGCGTGTTCCTTCTGGTTATTGCTTGATGCCGGCGAGCCAGACCGTGCGGCCGCGCGGCCGTTCGGCGATGGCTTCGGCGATGCTTTCGGCCGGGAGGGCGACGAAGCTGGCCGCCGCGCCGACGGTGATGTCATGGGCGGGCAGACCAAGCACCCGCGCCCCTTCGGTGGAGCAGACATCGTAGGCCAGCGCGAGGTCCTCGTCGCTCCGAAAACCCTGTTTCTGCGCGATCATCCAGGCCCGCTCCAGCATGTCGCCATTCCCATAGGGGGACCAGAGGTCGCGGATATTGTCGTTGCCCCCGTAGATGGTGACTCCGCGGGCGCGCAGCGGCTTCACCGGCGGCATGGTGGTCGGGCCGGGGGCGGAGGTGAGAATGGCGACGCCGCCCTTGGCCAGGGCGTCGGCGGTGGCGGCGAAGTCATCGGCGTCATCGGTGCCGAGGCTGAAGGCGTGGCTGACGGTGACGTGGCCTTGCATGCCGGCCGCCAGGCTGCGGGCGGCGATGTCGCGCAGCTGCGCATTGCCGCCGGCGTCACGGTCATGCAAATGGATGTCGATGCCTTTGCCGTGCTTGGCGGCGAGGCCGAACACGATGTCGAGATGTCCCTTCTGGTCGCCATCGATGGTGACGGGATCGAGCCCGCCGACGAGGTCGGCGCCTTCGGACAGGGCGGCGTCAAGCAGGTCGGCGACGCTGGGGCGATTGGTGATGCCGGATTGCGGGAAGGCGACGATCTGGATCGGCAGTTTGGCGCGGTATTCCCGCACCACTTCCAGCACGGCGTGGAAATTGGCGAGGCCGTAGGCGTCATCGATATCGGTATGGGTGCGCACGGCCACCGTCCCTGCCGCGATCATCCGCTCCATCAGCGCCCGCGCCCGCGGCTGCACCGGGCCGATTCCGCCGCGATGGGTGCGCTCGTATTCGATGCGGCCACGCACGCTCGGCGCCGGCGCATTGGGGCGCCAGCGCAGCCCCATCAGGGTCTTGTCGAGATGCACATGCCCCTCGACCAGTCCGGGCAACAGCAGCGCCCCGGCCAGATGCGTCTCCCCCGCCCGTCCAGCATGCGCGGAGATGGCCGCGACCCGCCCGTCCGCCACCGTGATATCGACGCGGCGCCCATCCCCGAGCAGGGCGTCGGTGATCATCATGCGCTGCGCCACGTCGCGTTAGGCCGCGGCTGTGGCTTGCGGGAGAAGAGGCGGTGGATGGCGGGGATGAAGGCTTCCAAGGGCAGCGTGTCCTCGTCGGGTTCCATCGCGTCCTGGTCGAACTTGGAGACATATTCGGCGGTCCAGGCGAAGTGCTCATGGCCGCGCCATTTGTCCCGGGCATTGGGGTCGACGCCCGGGTAGTGGGGCGCGTGCACGTCCTGGAAGATCTGGTGGTGCTCCAGCATCCAGTGGTTGCGCGGCGAGATATAAGGCTGCATCAACGCGGCGGCGAAATCGCCGTGGGTGGAGGGGCAGGCGTCGAAGCCGATGTCGTGCAGCACGGCGACGGCCACCGTCTCCTCGTCATGCCCCGCCCGCAGCACCCGGGTGGCGGATTGCAGGCAGTGGCGGAAATTGCTGATGCGGTAACCGAAGGAGGGCACGGTCGAGGTCGCCCGCAGCATGGCGATCACCAGGTCTGCCTGGTGATTGCGGGTGAAGATGGCCCGCTGGGCGTTCATCACCGCCCAATCGGCCGCGGTGAAATCCTCCATCGAGCTATGCTCGATATACTGCCAGGCGGGGTCGGCGAGCGGGGAGCGGTTGGACATTGCGGCACTCATGCGGGGGGGTAGCGAAGCACACCATGGCTTGGATGCGGTGCCAAGCGGCGCTAGCCTCGCTCCAGGGAGAAAAACGATGACCATTTATCAGCACCACGTGCTTTCCACTTTGCCGCGCGATGCCGCCCGCGTCGCCGGGCTGGCCGCCAAGGCCGATACCACCGCCCGTGCCGCCGGCGGCCGCGTCTTCGCCGCCTTCACGCCGATGATCGGGCTCAGCAACAACCACGCCGTGCTGCTGAGCGAATTCCCCGATGAAGCCACCGCCCGGGCCTGCGACCTGCTTTCCGGCATCCCCTGCGGCATTGAGCGCCACGAATTCTGGGAACCCGCCCCCCGCCCGGTGGCGGGCGAGACCATCCCGGAGACCGAAGGCGTGTTCTCCCACCGCTGGTTCGATTGCGCGGAGGCGGATTGGCCGCGCTTCCAGGAACTCTCCGTCTCCGCCTGGGACAATTTCGAGGGCGTGCATGATACCCGCGTCATCGGCTTCTGGCGCAGCCGCACCCCGCCGGCCGCCG
>CAIYPH010000840.1 GCA_903928045.1 uncultured Rhodospirillales bacterium | reverse complement strand
TCGGGACATCCCCCTGCATTTGTGCCGAATTGGATTGGGGGGCGTGTTGCGAGGCACAAGCTGACAGAAGGAGCAATAGAGCCGCCGCTACGGTTCGCGCCATACTGTTCCTCGAATCGGATCGAATTTACATTTTTCGATGGTCATTACAGCCCTACCAGACCCGTCGCAATACCCACTGTTCTTCGGATCGGGAGATGGTGGGTTACGCTGCGCTTACCCACCCTACGAGGGGCTACTCTGCTGCCAGGGCTGCGGCCTGGGGCACCCAGATTGACGTAACTGCGGACATGTCGGTTGCCCCGTCGATCGCCATGATCGCGTCGCACAGGGCTTGCGCCTGGGCGGTGCCGAGGATGGGGGCGGTGAGGGCCATGAATTTGGCGATGAGGCGGCTGCCTTGGGCGGTGACGTCGGCGGCAGGGATGCCGGCGTCGTGGGTGGCGTGCAGCGTGGTCTGGTCCTTGAGGCGGATGTCCATTTCGGCGCGGGTGTAGGGCCAGCCGGTTTGGAAATCGATGACGACCTGGTCGCGCAGGCCAACCAGGGTGGGATCGGCGGTGGTGGCGTCCTCGAAGGTGGAAAGTGCGCCGGTTTCGACGCCGGCGAGGGCCATGGCGGCGGTGAGCCGCAAGCTGAATTTGGCTTCGAGGCCGGTGCGCGGGGTTGGGATGTTGCAGACGCGGTCGGTTGCCTGGTCGATGCGCAGCGTGATGGCGGCGATGTCGGCGGGTTGGAAGCCGTGCTGTTCGCGCAGTTTGCGGCCGGTTTCGATGCCGGCATGGGTGAGGTAGCAGGCGGCGTGGTATTTGAAGAGGTTGTTGCGGATGTGCCAGCCGCCCTCGGGGTCGGCCAACGCCTTTTCCGGGTTGAAATCGGGGCTGTGGGTGCTGGCGAAGCCCTGGCTGCATTCGATGCTGTCGGGGCGGGCGGTGAAGCCGCGGGCGGCGAGGCGGGCGGCGAGAAGGCCGGCTTCGGCGGCCTTGCCGGCGTGCAGCGGCTTGCACATGGTGCCGAACATGGATTTCAGCCCGGCCGCCTGGGTGGCGGCGATGCCCATGGCGTGGAGGCTGCGCTCCTCGTCGAGCCCCAGCAGATGGGCGCAGGCCATGGCGGCGCCGAAGGTGCCGATGGTGCCGGTGGAGTGGAAGCCGAGCACGTCATAATGCCCGGGCGAGAGGGCCGAGCCGACGCGGCAGGCGGTTTCGTAGCCGGCGAGGAAGGCGGTAACCATGTCCTTCCCCGAGCTGCCGCGCTCCTCCGCCAGCGCCATGACCGCGGGGAGGATGGCGACCGAGGGGTGGCCGGGCATGGCGAGGTTCACGTCATCATAGTCGAGCGCATGGGCCATCGTGCCATGCAGCAGGGCCGCGCCGGTGGCGGGGAGGCGGAGGGCGACGCCGGGCACGCCGGCCACCGCGTTGCCGCCGGCCTCCCCGAGCTCGGCGACGAGGATGCGCACCAGCGGGTCATCGGCGCCGGCGATCGCCACGCCCACCATGTCCAGCACGCATTGGCGGGCCCAGGCGAGGATATCGGCCGGGATGTCCTCGTAGCGCAGGGCGCGGGCGCGTTGCACGAGGGCGCGGGTCAGTCCGGTGGGAGCGTTCATGGCGGCCTCTTGGAAAGGGAGGAAGTAAGTTCTCCTTTTTTGAAAAAAAAGGAGCAAAAAACTTTTACTCTTTTGGCTTGCGCCGCTCCGAGCTATCCGGGGAGCCAAGCCAACGGCAACGAATTTGGGAAAAGTTTTTTTGGTTCTTTTTGTTCACAAAAAGAACACCCTTCACCTACCCTTAAAGACTGCTTTGCGCTTCTCATTGAACGCGTTGATGCCCTCGTGGCGATCCTCGGTCGGCACCATCCGGTTATACGCCTCGATCTCGAACATCAGGGCGCTCGCGAGGTCCATCTGCATGCCGGTGTTGACGCTGTGCTTGATCTGGCGCGTCGAAATCGGCGCGTTGCCGCCAATCCGCGCCGCGGTCGCCAGCGCCTCGTCGAGCAGGGTGGCCGGCTCGCAAATGCGGTTGATCATCCCCCACTCGAAGGCCTGCTGCGCCGTAAACGGCAGTCCGGTCAGCAGAATTTCCTTGGCGCGGCGGGTGCCGATGGCGCGCGGCAGGTTCTGCGTGCCGCCGGCGCCAGGCATGATGCCGAGCGTTACCTCGGTCAGCGCGAAGCGGGCGTGGCTGGCGGCATAGGCGAAGTCGCAGCACAGCACCATCTCAAGCCCGCCGGCATAGGCCGCGCCGTTGACGGCGGCGATCACGGGGATCGGGCAGGCGATCATCGCGCGCACCTGGCGTTCGAAGATGAGGTGCTGCGCCTGCCACTGCGCGTCCGTCATCCCCTTGCGCTGCTTGAGGTCGCCGCCGGCGCAGAACACCGTCTCGCCCGCCCCGGTGAGGATCACGCAGCGAAACGCCGCGGGGTCGGCACACAGCCCGTCGAACACCGCGAGCATGTCGAGCCCCATTTGCGTGTTCATCGCATTGGCCGATTCGGGGCGGTTGAGGGTTACTTGCAGCACATGCTCGGCCGGGCTGTGCAGCTTCAGGGTCTCGTAGTCGCGCAATTCGAAGGCCATCTCGTCGTTTCCGCTGGTATTTCACGCAGGCTATCGGGGTGGGGCAGGGGGGTCAACGAAGGGCAAAAAAACCGCTTGCATGACCCTAACTCATCTGTTATTATGATCGACATAACGGTTACATCCCACCCTCCCCAGCCCAGCCCGGCGGCGCTCCAAGCGCTGGCGGAGCTGTGTGCGCTGATCGAGGCCCTCTTGGGATGGCTGTTGCCCGGCTTCTGCGCCGCCCTCCGCGCCGCTCTGCTGAGCCCGCCCGCCCAGCTCCCCGTCATCTCCAATCCGAAACCTCGCACACCCCGCGCACGAACCACCGGCGCCCGGACTCCGTCCGCCCGCCACCCTACCCGGACGGCCAAAGCGCCGAAGCCCCGACGCAATCGCGCGACACGCCACCCTACCTATTCGGCAACGGCGACTCGCGCCCCGCTTGCGCCCGACGCACCCATGCCCCGCCCCCGCTCCGCCCGCGCGCCTCCACGCCCGAAATCTGGCGCCCGCATCACAATGACCCGCTGAACCGCGGGGGCTTCAGCATGTACATTTTCCTTCGCCTTGCACCTGCACTAGGGTCCCGCCCATGCCGAATATCAACTGGGGCGCGGTCCACGCCGCGCTGGTCAACCGCTTCGGGGCTCGGATTGCGGTGCGCGACGCCGCCGGCGCCGTCAGCTACGCCCAACTCTTCGCCGCCGCCGCCGGCATCGCGCGGCACCTCCTGGCCGTCGGCGTCGCCCCCGGCGCGCGCGTCGGCACCCTGTTCCGCAACGGCATCCCCGCCGTCGCCGCCGCTTACGGCACGCAAATCGCCGGCGCCGCCGAAACTCCGCTCAACATCGCCTACTCCCCCGCCGAAATCCGCGGCACCGCCCGCCTCGCCGGTTGCCACCACATCCTCTGCGACGCAACCCAGGTCGCCTTCCTCACCACCAACGGCTTCATCGCCCATGACGTCACCACCATCCCGCCCGCCCCACTCGACCCGTCGCAAACCCCCGACGTCCCCATGGACCTCGACGGCCGCCTCGCCTTCACCTCCGGCACCACCGGCCTGCCCAAAGCCATCGTCTACACCCAGCAAGCCCGCTTCCTCGCCAATATCCTCCTGCAATCCTGCCTCCCTTTCACCCCCGGCCCCGCCAGCCGCGTCCTGCTGATGACCCCCTTCGCCCACGGCGCCTCGCTGCAATGCCTTGCCTGGCTCGACCAGGGCGGCGAAGTCGTCCTGCTCGACGGCGTGGACCTCCCGCGCATCGCCCCCATGCTGGACAACGCCGAGCTCGAAGCCATTTTCGCCCCGCCCACCGTGCTGGCCAAAATCACCGCCGCCTTCGCTGGCCGATCATTCCGAGGCGTCCGCGCCATTTTCACTGGCACCGCCCCCTTGCCCCCCAGCACCTACCAGGCCGCCCGCGCCATGTTCGGCCCCGTCATCCGCCTCACCTACGGCAAGTCCGAAGTCATCAACCCCATCACCGTCCTCCCCCCCGAGGAAACCGACCGCTACTACGCCGAGGGGGGAAGCGACGATGGCGGCGCCTGCGTCGGCTGGCCCGCCCCGGGGGTGGAACTCGCCATCGAGGAAGGCGAAATCCTCATCCGTGCCCAGCACATGTCCAAAGGCTGGATCGACGCCGCCGGCTTCCACCCCTGGCGCGACGATGGCTTCCACCCCACCGGCGACATCGGCCGCATCGACCATCGCGGCCGCCTCCATCTCGTCGCCCGCGTGTCGGACGCCATGAAATCCGGCGGCTACAAGATCTATCCGCAGGAAATCGAACGCGCTTTGGCCACTGCGGGAACGGATGCCACCATTGTCGGTCTCCCCTCGGACTACTGGGGCGAAATCATCGTCGCCGTCGCCGAATCCCCCCATTCCGACTGGGAAGCGAAGGCCCGCGCCGCCTGCGCCGATCTCGCCAGTTTCAAACGCCCCCGCTTCTTCCTCGGCCTGCCCGAACTGCCGCGCAACGCCCAGGGCAAGCTGGTCCGCCGCCACCTCGTCACCGCCCTGCAATCCCGCTTCCGCCTGATCGACGGGCCCCGCCCGCGCCTCGAGGAACTCTGATGGTCCACCGCCGCGATTTCACCCCCGACCAACCCGGCCCCCTCGCCGGGCTGCGCGTGGTGGATCTCTCCCGCCTCGTCGCCGGCAATATGGTCAGCCTGCAACTCGCCGATCACGGCGCCGAGGTGATCAAGATCGAGGACCCGCAAACAGGCGACCCCCTGCGCGCCTGGCGTGTGGGTGGCCATTCGATCCACTGGAAAGTCTACGCCCGCAACAAGAAGAGCCTCGCCCTGAGCCTGCGCGACGCAGAAACCCTCGACTTGCTGCGGGACCTACTGGCCACCGCCGACGTGCTGATCGAGAATTTCCGCCCCGGTACTCTCGAAGACATGGGCCTCGCACCGGCCACACTCTGGGCCCGCAATCCCGGCCTGATCGTGGTCCGCATCTCCGGCTTCGGCCAGGACGGCCCCTACGCCGAGCGCCCCGGCTTCGGCTCCCTGGTGGAGGGGATGAGTGGCTTCGCCGCCATGAACGGCTTCGCCGACCGCGAACCGGTGCTGCCCCCCCTCGCTTTGGCCGACATGATCGCCGGCCTCTACGGCGCCTACGCGGTGATGATCGCCCGCCGCGAGGTTGAGCGCGGGGAACCCGGCCAGGTGATCGACCTCCCATTGCTCGACCCTATCGTCTCTATCCTCGGCCCCCAGGCCGAAGCCTTCCGCACCTCAGGCAAACTGCCGCTCCGCACCGGCAGCCGCTCCAACACCACCAGCCCGCGCAACGTCTTCCGCACCAAGGACGGCCGCTTCATCGCCATTTCAGCCTCGATCCAGACCATGGCCGAACGCCTGCTCCGCGTCGTCGGCCGCCCCGACATGATCGCCGACTCCCGCTTCGCCACCAACACCGCCCGCGTCGCCAACGTCGCCGAGACCGAAGCCCCGATTGCGGCCTTCATCGCGGAACGCGATTTCACCGAGGTGATGGAGATTTTCGAACGTGAGCAGATCACCGCCGCCCCGGTCTATGACGTCGACCAACTCATCGCCGACCCCCACGTGGTCGCCCGTGAGGTGATCGTCGACATGCCCGATGCCGAGATGGGCGAGGTGATGATGCACAACGTGGTGCCCCGCCTCTCCCACACGCCAGGCAGCCTGCGCCTCCCCGCGCCCGGAATCGGGGAACACACCGCAGAGGTGCTCGCCGGGCTCGGCTGCAATGCGGAGCGGATCGCGGGTCTCGCCGCAAGGGGCGTGATCGCTACTGCGCCGCCGCGCTGACACTCCGTCCAGGCATGCGGTGCCTATAGGCCAAGGCCTCCGCCACATCCTGCCGCCGGATCAACGGGGATTGAGCGAGATCAGCGATGGTCCGCGCCACCCGGAGCATCCGCGTATAGCCCCGCGCGGATTGCCCGAGCTTGTCCGCCGCCCGCTCGGCCAATTCCGCCGCCTCGGGCCGCAGAGGGAGGTGCTTCACATCCGCCTCCGCATTGCTCGCCGGCCCATCGGCGCCATAGCGCTCCCGCTGCGCCTCCCGCTG
>CAIYPH010000839.1 GCA_903928045.1 uncultured Rhodospirillales bacterium | reverse complement strand
CTTCCCGCAACCAGCCCCCGCCCTGACCCGGCGGGGGTTTTGCCGTCCGCGCGCTGCATGCAAGCTGCCCGCCCCAGTCATTTGCACACGTATGATCCAGCGCCTATATCCGCCCACGTAGACGCGGCTCGGTACTGGTGGAGATCCACGTGGCGCAGGCGGCACTCGCTCAGGGCAATCCCGCTGCATTGGCGGGCTATGCTGTCGAAGATCAGGTCGGATTTCTGCTGCGCCGCGCCCATCAGCGCCACGCGGCAATCTTTCTCGATGCGATGGCCGTGCATGACCTCACGCCCACCCAGTTCACCGCGCTGATCAAGACGGTCGAGCTCGGCCGCGTCACCCAGAACCATCTCGGCCGCCACACCGCGATGGACCCGGCGACCATTCAGGGCGTCGTCCGCCGCCTCGTCGATCGCGGCCTGGTGTCGCGCGAGTTGGACCCGATGGACCGCCGCACCACCGTGCTGCTGCCCACCGAGGCCGGTGTCGCGCTTGCCGCCCTGGCGGTGCCCGCCGCGCGCGGCATCACGGACGCCACCCTCGCCCCGCTCGCCGCCGCCGAGCGCGCCCAACTCCTCGCCCTGCTGCGCAAGCTCGGCTGAATTTTCAGGAAATCCGACCATGACCGCCCCTCTCGGCCACGGCCTCACCTTCGCTGACCTCGCCACGCGTGACGGGCTGGTGCGGCTCGACCGCGCCTTCGTCGCCCGCCTCGCCGCCGAGCCGGAGTTGCACGCCCGCCTGATGGCCGCGCGCGCCACGCCCGAGGCGCTCGATGCCAAGGCGGAGGGCGCGCTAGTGGTGGATCTCGGGCCGGCGCTCGAAGGCTTCGTGGCGGAGCTGTTCGGCATCGAGGCGGAGGTCGCCGCCATCCGTGACGCGACTTTGGCGCTCGATCCGGTGCACGCCTGCAAGCGCCTGTTCGTGCAACGCCAGGCTGTGCGCAAATACGCCGACCCCAGCGGCTTCGACGGCGCCGCCTTGCGCGCGGAGATCGAGGCGCGGATCGGGGCACCGATGAGCGAGCCCCGCTTCGCGGCCTTCGTCACCGCGTCCGAAGGCGATGAGGCAGCGACCGATCTCGCCGCGCGTTACGCCGCCTGGGCCACGCTGACCCCGGCCGGGCGCGCCCACCACGTCGGCGGCACGTTGTTCCGCGTGCCCCATAAGGTGGATACCGCGCACCTCGTCCCGGTCGAGACCATCGAGCGCGATGGCGTCACCATGCTGCGCCTGCCGGAGCATGACTGGCGGGCCCGTGATGGCTTCGCACTGACCGATGCGGGGATGAGTGGCCAGCAGGCGCTCGACCAGATGAACTACTGCATCTGGTGCCACGAGCAGGGCAAGGACTCCTGCTCCAAGGGCCTCAAGGACCGCAAAACCGGTGCCTTCCAGAAATCCCCCTTCGGCGTGACGCTCGCCGGATGCCCGCTCGACGAAAAAATCAGCGAAATGCACATGCTGCGCGCCCGCGGCCACGTGCTCGGCGCCTTCGCCACCATCGCCGTCGACAACCCGATGATGGCGGCGACTGGTCATCGCATCTGCAATGACTGCATGAAGGCCTGCATCTATCAGAAGCAGGAGCCGGTCGACATTCCCCAGGCCGAGACCAACGTGCTGAAGGACGTGCTGGGCCTGCCCTGGGGCTTCGAGATCTACGCGCTGCTGACCCGCTGGAACCCGCTGGATATCCGCCGCCCGCTGCCCAGGCCTGAGAGTGGCCGCAAGGTGCTGATCGTTGGCCTCGGCCCGGCCGGCTTCACGCTCGCGCATCATCTGATGAATGACGGCCACACCGTGGTGGCGATCGACGGACTCAAGATCGAGCCGCTCGGCTTCGATGCCACCGCCCCGGTGCGTGATACCGAAACGCTCTACGAGAACCTCGATGACCGCGCCATGGCCGGGTTCGGCGGCGTGGCCGAGTACGGCATCACCGTGCGCTGGAACAAGAACTACCTGAAGCTGATCCGCCTGCTGCTGGAGCGCCGGGCGGAGTTCGCCATGTTCGGCGGCGTGCGCTTCGGCGGCGGCGCCACCATCGGCATGGATGACGCCTGGGCGATGGGGTTCGACCACGTCGCGCTGTGCATGGGCGCGGGCAAGCCGACGGTGATCGACATGCCCAACAACCTCGCCCGCGGGGTGCGCCAGGCCAGCGACTTCCTGATGGGATTGCAGCTGACCGGGGCGGCGAAAACGTCTTCCATCGCCAATCTGCAAATCCGCATGCCCATCGTGGTGATCGGCGGCGGGCTGACCGCGATCGATACCGCGACCGAGAGCCTCGCCTACTACATTCGCCAGGTCGAAAAATTCGCCCATCGCCATGCGACGCTGGTGGCCGAGCGCGGCGAGGCGGCGGTGCAAGCGCGCTGGAATGACGAGGAGGCGGAGATCGCCGCCGAATTCCTCGCCCATGCCTCAGCCGTCGCGGCCGAGCGGGCCGCCGCCGCGCGCGCGGGCCGGGCGCCGCATTTCGCGCCGCTGCTGGAGTCCTGGGGCGGTGCCACGCTGGCCTATCGCCGCCGCCTGCTCGATGCGCCGTCCTACACGCTGAACCACGAGGAAGTGGCGAAGGCGATGGAAGAGGGGGTGCGCTTCGCCGAGGGGCTGACCCCGCTGGCGGTGGAGACCGACCGGCACGGCCATGCCGCCGCGCTCAGGGTGAAGCGGCCGGATGGCAGCGAAGCCGTGCTGCCCGCACGAGCCATCCTGGTTGCCGCCGGCACCCAGCCCAACACCGTGCTCGCCCGCGAGGATGACCGCATCGCCCTCGATGGCCGCTACTTCCAGGCGATCGACGCGGAGGGCGCCGCGATTTCGCCCCAGCGCAACATGAGCAAGCCCGATCGCGCCGACGTGCTGATGCACCGCGCCGCGGATGGCCGCTTCATCAGCTTCTTCGGTGATCTGCATCCCTCGTTCTTCGGCAACGTGGTCAAGGCGATGGGAGGCGCCAAACGCGGCTATCCCGTGGTCTCCGCCATCCTCGCCACCCGCCCGGCGACCGATATCACCGGCCCCGCGCTGATCGCCGCCTGCCGCGACGCCTTCCAGGTGCGGGTCCACGCAGTGCACCGGCTGACGCCCACCATCGTCGAGGTGGTGCTGCACGCCCCGGCCGCCGCGCGCGCCTTTCGCCCCGGGCAGTTCTTCCGCCTGCAAAATTACGAGCTGAACGCGCCGCATCTCGACGAGACCGATTTTGAAGGAGCGGGCGGCCGCACCGTGCTGGCCATGGAGGGCCTCGCGATGACCGGGGCCTGGACCGATGTCGAGCGCGGCCTGGTCGCGGTGATCGCGCTGGAGATGGGCGGCAGCTCCGATCTCTGCGCCCATCTGAAGCCCGGCGAGCCGGTGATCCTGATGGGCCCCACCGGGGCGCCCACCGAAATCCACGCCAATTCCACCGTCGCCCTGGTCGGCGGCGGGCTTGGCAACGCCGTGCTGTTCAGCATCGGCGCCGCGCTGCGCGCGGCCGGCACGCGGGTGCTGTATTTCGCCGGCTACAAATCGCTCGCCGACCGCTACCACGTGGAGAACATCGAGGCGGCGGCCGATACCATCGTATGGTGCTGCGACGAGGCGCCGAGCTTCACCCCCGGCCGCCCGCAGGACCGCAGCTTCACCGGCAACATCGTGCAGGCGATCGCCGCCTATGCCGCCGGCCGGCTCGGCACGCCGGCGATTCCGCTCCAGCAGGTCGAGCACATCATCGTCATCGGCTCGGACCGCATGATGGCCGCCGTCGGCGCCGCCCGGCATGGGGTGCTGGCGCCCTACGTGAAGCCGGGCCACACCGCCATCGGCTCCATCAATTCGCCGATGCAATGCATGATGAAGGAAGTCTGCGCCCAGTGCCTGCAACCGCATATCGATCCCGTCAGCGGCGAGCGCAGCGTGGTGTTCTCCTGCTTCAACCAGGACCAGGCGCTCGACCACGTCGATTTCCCCGGCCTCAATGAGCGGCTGCGGCAGAACGGCTTGCAGGAGAAGCTGACGGCGCAGTGGATCGACCGTGCGCTGCGGCGGCTCGCCATCAGGCCGATGGCGGCGGAGTAGAAGGCACGGACGGAAACGCTCCTTTTTGGGAAAAGAGGGCGCT
>CAIYPH010000838.1 GCA_903928045.1 uncultured Rhodospirillales bacterium | reverse complement strand
TTGTAGAGCGAGGTGGCGAGGAAGGCCTTGGGATAGCGCGCGAGATCAACGCCGCGCTTCTTGAGGTCCGCGCCGATCGGGCCGAAGTAGTTGCCGATCAGCGGCGGGATCCACACGTCCATCACGGTCGCGAGGTCGAAATCCGGCGAGCCGGCGACCATCTCGGCGGCGAGCTTCTCGCGCATCGAGCCGAACGGCACGTCGATGAATTCCACTTTGATACCGGTCGCCTCGGTGAAGGCGGGCAGGCGCTTGGCCTGGGCGGCGTATTGCGAGGAGCGCACCACCATCACCTTCACGGTCTGCCCGGCGAAGGGCTTGCCCGGTGTGACCGCGGCGCTGCCGAGTCGCGGCGCTATGGCGATGGCGGCGGCGCCCGTCAGCGTTGCTCGACGTGAAATCCGCATCGATGTTCCCCCAAATTCGGCACTCACCCCTTTGGCGAGCATGCGTGATGGATATTGACTGCGAATGCAAACGGGGCGCAACCCCATTTCACCTGACCGTTGGAAGGTTTGTTGACACGAGGGCGGGCTCGCTCATTGTAGGTATCGATCGGTAATTTGGTCGTATTGGAGGGCAGGTGACGGCGGGGAAGGGAGCGGGCATGCGGGGAGGCGCACGGGTCACCTCCTATGATGTCGCCAGGCTCGCCGGTGTTTCGCAGTCGGCCGTGTCACGCGCGTTCAGTGAGGGGGCATCGATCTCGCAGGAGATGCGAACCCGCATCCGCCGAGCGGCCAGCGAATTAGGCTATGCCCCCAGCAACATCGCCCGCGCGCTGATCACCAAACGCTCCCGGTTGATCGGCGTCGTGGTGACCCGCAATACCGCGCGGAACAACCCCGATATCCTGTTTCACCTCGGGCAAAGGATCCAGGACGCTGGGAGCCGCATGCTGGTCTTTACCCTGCCGAGCGACAATGCCAGCGATACCATCCTACCGGATCTGCTTGCCTACCACGTCGACGGGGTCATCGCCGCGACCAGCATATCCGAGGAGGCGTTGGCTGCCTGCGCCCGGCATCGGATTCCCGTGGTACTCTATAACCGGCAAGGCCCGGCGGCGGCCGTGGCATGTGACCATGCCGCAGGCATGCGCGCGCTGATCGATCACCTCGTCCGTGTCGGCACTCGGACCCCGGCGTTTGTTGCCGGGCCCTTAGAGGCGCCAGTGAGCGAGCAGCGGATGCGCGGTGCACGCGACGCCTTCGCTTCCCACGGTATTGTGCTACTGCCACAGGTTCATTCCGATTATTCGCATGAGGGCGGGCGCCAGGCGGCGGCGCGCATTTTTGCCACGAACCGGCCCGACACTATCGTCTGTGCGAATGACAGCATGGCCCTCGGCGTCATGGATGCATGCCGCCATGACCTTGGGCTGCGCGTCCCGGACGACGTTGCCGTTGCCGGCTTTGACGACATCGCGCAGGCGGGATGGCCTTCCTACGCGTTGACCACCGTGGCGCAGCCGATCGAGGCGCTGACCGAGGCGGCGGTCCGATTCGTGGTAGAGCTCGTCGAGGGGAACACAATCACGCAGGACACCAGATTGATGCAGCCGCGCCTGATCATGCGGGGATCAACGCCGAAGCCTGCGTGATACGGCGCCCGTATTACGGCAAAGCGTAGGCGCGCAGTTTTCCGTCATTTGCCGCGAAGAACACGCGGCCGTTGACAACGATCGGGGCGTTGTTCACCGGCGCCTTCACATTCGTGGAATGCCAGAGTGTTTGCCCCGCGCTGATACCATTGCCGGATCTCAACGCCACGGCGAAGACGCCAGCCGTGAGTGGGGTGTAGGATGACGAAAAGCCGACGCCGAAGAAGGCCATGCCGTTGGCTACCGTCACTGACGTCAATCGCGTGCCCGGGCCGATGATGTTTGTGCCGGTAGGTGTGCTGTTGGTTTGCCACGCCAGGCTCAGCGAGCAGTCCGATGCCACCTTCAGCGCATTCAGGCCGCGGGAGAAAGGAG
Organism: uncultured Rhodospirillales bacterium; assembly: GCA_903928045.1. The sequence continues at coordinate 442 of CAIYPH010000838.1, read as the reverse complement.
GCGGCGGGGCGGCGCCGTAATCGAATGTCGTCAGCAGCAAAAGCTGCGAAACCGGATCGAAGGCGACTGCGCCGAACGAGAGGTCCGGTGACGCCGCCACCGGATATGCGCTCACCTTGTAAAGGCTACGCGGGGTGGTCTTGGAGATCTCCGGAACATACAGCGTGCCCCCCTTGCGGACCACCGGGACGAGCTGCCGCGGACAGGCGCTGGGGTCGATCGGCACTGGCGTGGAGCCGAAGTCCTCGTCGCCGCCGAGGTTCGCGGGCTGCCACGTCCAGTCGACCGCCGAGAGATCGGGACGGGCAGCGAAGACCGAGAGAAGTGGCTCGGTTTCTCGCTACAGCGTTTCGGTTCCGTTAGGTGGATCGCCTGCCGGTTGATACGCACGTTTTGCTGCTGGCGTGGTGGCGCGCAGGGCGGGCGTAGCCCAACCGGAGCG
>CAIYPH010000837.1 GCA_903928045.1 uncultured Rhodospirillales bacterium | reverse complement strand
GACCAGCAGGTCATACCGCTTGGCCACCCCGCTGCCGCCGCGTTCGAACCGGGTCTGCAATTCCTGGCGCAGCAACTGGCCGGTCCGCTCGGGGATCAGCGCGACCGAGATCTCGGCGAGACCCTGCTCCGCCACCCCAGCGGTGCCGTCGTCCCGCGCACGATAGAGCGGCTTGAAGCCGCAGCCGCCAAGCAACACCGCCCCCGCCGCCGCACCCAGCATGCGGCGGGACATCATGAGAGGCCGTGGCGCGCTATCCCGCGACGACAAAGTTGACGATCCGGTTTGGCACATAGACCCGCTTGACGATCCGCTTGCCTTCGAGCAACCGCGCCACGTTGGGCTCTTCCGCGGCGGCGCGCAACACGTCCTCCTCGGCGCTGCCCGGCGGCATGGCGACCGTGCCGCGCAGCTTGCCGAGCACCTGCACCGCGATCGTCACCAACTCGGCCGCGGCCAGCGACGCATCGGCTTCCGGCCACGGCAGCTCGGCGACGATGTCCGTCGCGCCGGGGTTGAGCCTTGCATGGATCTCCTCGGCCAGATGCGGCATCGCCGGCGAAATCAGCCGCGCGGCGATCTCCACCGCTTCGCGCCGCGCCCAATCGAGCCCCGCGGTATCCGCCCCGCTGGCGGCCTTCTCGGCTTCGGCGATCGCGTTGGCCAGCTCGTAGATGCGCGCCACCGCGACGTTGAAGGCGAAACTTTCGAGCGCCTCCGTCATCGCCAGGATCGCCCGGTGCGTCGCGCGCCGCAGCGTCCGCGCCGGCGCCCCAAATGCCTCGGGCGTGGCAGCTTGCGGCCCGGGGGTGATGTTCTCGACCAGGCGGAACAGCCGCTGGGTGAAGCGATAGGCGCCGACCACCCCGGCCTCGGTCCACTCCATGTCCCGCTCCGGCGGGTTGTCGGAGAGGATGAACCAGCGGGCGGTATCGGCGCCGTAGCGCGAGATGATCGCGCCGGGATCGACCGTATTGCGCTTCGATTTCGACATCGCCTCGACGCGGCCAACCGTCACCGGCTCGCCGGTCTCGCGGTGGAACGCGGTGCCATCCGGGCGCTTCTCGATTTCCTCGGGATACAACCAGGCGCCGTTGCCGCCGGAGCCGAGCTTGTAGCTCTCATGCGTCACCATGCCCTGGGTGAACAGGCCGGCGAAGGGTTCGGACACGTTGAGATGCCCGGTCTTCTGCATCGCGCGGGAGAAAAAGCGCGAATAAAGCAGATGCAGGATCGCGTGCTCAATTCCGCCGATATATTGGTCAACGGGCATCCAATGCTTCACCGCATCCTGCACGACGGGAATATCGGCGTGCGGGCTGCAGAAACGGGCGAAATACCAGGAACTGTCGACGAAGGTGTCCATCGTGTCGGTATCGCGCTCGGCATCCTTACCGCAGCACGGGCATTTCACGTGCTTCCAGGTCGGGTGCAGGTCGAGCAGCTTGCCGTTCCAGTCGAACGACACGTCTTCCGGCAGCACCACCGGCAGGTCCGTCTCGGGCACCGGCACCACGCCGCAGGAGGCGCAATGGATGACCGGCACCGGCGCGCCCCAGTAGCGCTGGCGGCCGACGCCCCAGTCGCGCAGCCGCCAGTTCACCACGCCCTTGCCGATACCACGGCGCTCAAGCTCGGCGATCACCGTTGACTTGGCGGCGTCGGGCGCCTGCAACCCATCGAGGAAGCCGGAATTGATGACGACACCGGTGCCATCGAACGCCTTGTCGGCGACGGTGAAGGTCGCGATGTCCTCGCCCGGCGGCAGCACCACGGGCAGCACGTCGAGATCGTATTTGCGGGCGAAATCGAGGTCGCGCTGGTCATGCGCGGGGCAGCCGAAAATCGCGCCGGTGCCGTATTCCATCAGCACGAAATTGGCGATCCACACCGGGAAGGTCGCGCCCTCGATGAACGGGTGTTTCACCCGCAACCCGGTATCGAAGCCGCGCTTCTCAAGCGTGGCGATCACCGCCTCGGAGGTGCCCATGCTACGGCATTCCGCGACGAACTCCGCCGCGCCGATACTGTGCGCGGCCGCGGCGGTGGCCAGCGGGTGCTCCGGTGCCACCGCGAGGAAGGACATCCCGTAGAGCGTGTCCGGCCGGGTGGTGTAGACCTCGACGTTGCTGATCCCATCGGCCGGCGCGGCGAGCTCGAAGCTCAGACGCGCACCTTCGCTGCGGCCAATCCAGTTGTGCTGCATCAGCCGCACCCGCTCGGGCCAGCGATCGAGGCCGTCGAGGGCGGAGAGCAGTTCGGGCGCGTAGTCGGTGATGCGCAGGAACCACTGCGAGAGCAGCTTCTTCTCCACCTGCGCGCCGGAGCGCCAGCCCTTGCCGTCGATCACCTGTTCATTGGCCAGCACGGTGCCGTCGACCGGGTCCCAGTTGACCCAGCTTTCGCGCCGCTCGGCGAGGCCGACCTGGAGGAAATCGAGGAACAGCTTCTGCTGGTGGCGATAATAGGTGGGGTCGCAGGTGGCGAATTCGCGGTCCCAGTCCAGCGACAGGCCCATGCGCTTCAGTTCGGCGCGCATGTTGGCGATGTTGTCCCAGGTCCATTTCGCGGGGTGGATCCCGCGCTCGCGGGCGGCATTCTCCGCCGGCAGGCCGAAGGCATCCCAGCCCATCGGGTGCATCACCGAGTGGCCGCGGGCCCGCTTGTAGCGCGCCACGACGTCACCGAGGGTGTAGTTGCGGACGTGGCCCATGTGGATCTTGCCGCTGGGATAGGGAAACATCTCCAGCACGTAGTATTTCGGCTTGCCGTCGGTCGGCACGTCCTGCACGCGGAAGGTGCCACGGGCATCCCACTCCGCCTGCCAGCGCGGTTCGGCGCGGGCGAAGTCGAAGCGCGGCTCGGCCGCGGCTGGGGTTTCGGCTGGGGGAACGCTCATCGATCTCTCACGGCAAGGCGGCTGAAGATATGGCCTCCTGTATCGGTCAGATCGCGGCTCGCGGCAACCCAAACCGCTGACCCGACGTGGCGGCGAGGCAGCGTCCCGATCAGCGGATTGGCCTTCGTCGGCGCGTTGCGCGATGCTGACGGCAATGAGCGACGCGGTCCGCACCCCCCCAGCAAGCAGCACGCGGCGGAATCGCCTGACGGCGTTGATCGTCGCGTGCGCGCTGTTCATGCAGAATCTCGACAGCACGGTGATCTCGACCGCGCTCCCCACCATGGCCAAGGCGTTCGGGGCCGAGCCGACGCATATGAACGTGGCGCTGACCTCCTACATGCTGAGCCTGGCGGTGTTCATCCCGTGCAGCGGGTGGCTCGCCGATCGGTTCGGCACGCGGACGGTGTTTCGCGCGGCGATCCTGATGTTCACCATCGGCTCGATGCTCTGCGGGGCGTCGGACTCGCTGGCCTTCCTGGTGATCTCGCGCATCCTGCAGGGCTTCGGCGGGGCGATGATGGTTCCGGTCGGGCGGCTGGTGCTGTTGCGGACGGTGCCGAAAAGCGAGCTGGTGGCGGCGATGGCCTGGCTGTCGACCCCGGCGCTGCTCGGTCCGGTGCTTGGCCCGCCGATCGGGGGGTTCATCGTCACCTATTTCTCCTGGCGGCTGATTTTCTACATCAACATCCCCTTCGGTGTGCTCGGCATCGTGCTGGTGACGTTGTTCGTCAGTGACGTGCGGGAGAATACCGGGGCGAAGTTCGACTGGCGGGGTTTCGCTTTCTCCTCTGTTGCCTTGGCATCCCTGATGTTCGGGCTCGAGACCATCGGGCGCGGGGTGGTTCCGCGGTGGGTGAGTTTGAGCTGTCTGGTGGTCGGGTTCGTGGTGGGGGCGGTTTATGTGCTGCATGCGCGGGTCACCGTCCGGCCGATTATCGACCTCACGCTGCTGCGGATCCGTACCTTTGCCGTCGCGGTGATCGCGGGGACGTTTTTTCGGGTGGGGATCGGGGCGATCCCGTTCCTGTTGCCGATGATGCTGCAGCTGACCTTCGGGCGGACACCGGCGCAAAGCGGGTTGATCACCTTCGCCAGTTCGCTTGGGGCCCTGGTGATGAAGCCGGCGGCGACGACGGCGTTGAAGCGGCTCGGGTTTCGCGACACGCTGGTGTACAACGCCATTCTGTCCTCCTTCCTTTTGTCACTCTGTGCGTTTTTCCGGCCGGGATGGCCGGTTTTTCTCATCTATGCGGCGTTGCTGTCCGGCGGGTTTTTCCGCTCGCTGCAATTCACCGCCTATAACGCGCTGGCCTATGCCGATATTCCCCGCGAGCGGATGAGCTCGGCGACCGGGTTCTATGCGGCGATGCAGCAGATATCGCAGACCCTCGGCGTTTCGGCGGCGGCGGCGTCGCTGACCATCACCATGGCGCTTGGCGACCATGATGGGCCGATGATCATCGATTTCTCGATCGCCTTCATCGTGGTGTCGATCTGCTCGCTCTGCGCGGCTCCGCTGGCCTGGACGCTTCCGCGGTCAGCGGCGACCGAGTTGAGCGGGCATCGGCAGGCCGGTTAGGCCCCGCGGGCGGCCTGCATCAGGGCCTTCATGCGGCGGACGACCGAGGGGAGGCCGTCGAAGACGGCCTGGCCGATGAGGAAATGGCCGATGTTCAGTTCCATGATCTCGGGGATCGCCGCCACGGGGGCGACGTTGGCGAAGGTGAGGCCGTGGCCGGCGTGGCATTCGAGGCCGAGTTCGGCGGTGAGCGCGGCGGCGGCCTTCAGCCGATCGAGTTCGCCGTGGGCGCCGTGGGCGTAGCTGCCGGTGTGGAGTTCGACCACCGCGGCGCCGATGGCGGCGGAGGCGCGGAGCTGGGCGGGGTCGGGGTCGACGAACATGGAGACGCGAATGCCGGCGGCGGCGAGGCGGCGGACCATGGGTTCGAGGGCGGCGGCGTGGCCGGCGACATCGAGCCCGCCCTCGGTGGTCACCTCGGTGCGCTTTTCCGGGACGATGCAGGCGGCGTGCGGGAGCGACTTCAGCGCGATGGCGACCATTTCCTCGGTGGCGGCCATTTCGAAGTTGAGCGGCTTGGAAATGGCGGCGCGCATGGCGAAGACATCGGCATCGCGGATATGGCGGCGATCCTCGCGGAGATGGATGGTGATGCCATCGGCGCCGGCCTCGATGGCGAGCAAAGCGGCGTCCACGGGGTCGGGGTAGTGCTCACCGCGGGCGTTGCGCAGGGTGGCGACGTGGTCGACGTTGATGCCGAGGCGCTGGACGGTCATGGCGTGGTCTCCTGGCGGCGGGCGAGGTCGGAGGCGAGGTCGATGGCGGCGATGAGGCTGGAGGCATCGGCGATGCCTTGGCCGGCGATGGCGAAGGCGGTGCCGTGGTCGGGCGAGGTGCGGATGATCGGCAGGCCGAGGGTGGTGTTGACGCCGCGGCGCATATCCAGCGTTTTCAAGGGGATGAGCGCCTGGTCGTGGTACATGCCCATGGCGACGTCGTAGCCGGCGCGGGCCTCGGGGGTGAACATGCTGTCGGCGGCCCAGGGGCCGGTGACCAGCATGCCTTCGGCGCGCAGGATGTCGATGGCGGGGCGGATGATGGCGATTTCCTCCTCGCCCATGGTGCCATCCTCGCCGGCGTGCGGGTTGAGGCCGGCGATGGCGAGGCGGGGGTTGGCGATGCCCCAGTGCTGGCGGAGCGCGGCCGCGGTGACGCGGCAGACGCTGGTGATGCGCTCGATGGTGATCATGTCGAGCATGCGGCGGAGCGAGGCGTGCACGGTGATGGGGACGACGCGGAGATCGGGGCTGGCCAGCATCATGACCGGCAAAGGCGCGCCGGTGAGGGCGGCGAGGAATTCGGTGTGGCCGGGGTAGGGGAAGCCGATGCCGTAGAGGGTGGATTTGTGGATGGGGTTGGTGACGACGCCGGCGGTTTCGCCGGCCAGGGTGAGTTTGGTCGCCCGCTCGATGGAGGCGATGACGGCGGCCGCGTTGGCGGGGTCGGCGCGGCCGGGGACCGGGGGGGCGCCGAGTTTGATGGGCAGCACCGGGAGGGCGTCGCGGAACACCGCTTCGGCCGCGCCGGCGGCGTTGACGGCGCGGATCGGCACGTCGAGCCCGAGATCTTTGGCGATGCCGGCGAGGCGATCGGGGTCATCGAGGGCGACGAAAGGGCGGCCGCCGCGGCGGGCCTTCCAGGCTTTGAGGGAGAGCTCGCCGCCGATGCCGGCGGGGTCACCCATGGTGAGGGCGAGGGGTCGGGGGTTCATGAGCGGGAGTTTGCCTTGGAGGGGCGGGGTTGGCGAGGGGTGAGCCCCCTTGCGGGCGGGGTTCTGCCTTGCGGCGGCTCAATTGTTATGTTAACGTAATAAATTGGATGCACGTCTCCCGACCTTGCCTATTCGCGTGGCAGGCGGCGGGGGAGGAGGTTCATCGGCTTCCCCTCGGAGTTGGGGTACCAGAGGATGGCCTGGCGCTGCTTGCGGGTGAGGCGGCGGGGTTTCGCCGCGGGTTGCCGGCGCGGTTTGCGCGGGCGGCGCGGCAAAGGCGGGATGCAGGCGGCGGTGATGCCGAGCATGTGGCAGAGCGGGCGGAGCATGCGCTGGGCCTGGGGGTATTGCGCGACGATTTCGGCGACCTCGGGCCGGGCAAGGAGGCGCGGCAAGCCGCCCGCCCCGTTGACCCCGCGCCAGCCGAGGTCGCGGATGATCCAGGCCTTGCCGCCCGGCAGGCGGAGGCGCGGATTCTTGCGGGTTTCCGGGCGGGTGCGCCTGGCGCGGGGCTTCGGCGGCGCGAGGGTGCCGGCTTCGAGCCGCGCCATCAGCCGGGCGAAGCGGCTGCCGAGGCGGAGGATATACATCTGAAGGGGGGCCACGAGGTGCAGGCGGGCATGACCGGGGACCGCCATGCCGAAGCGGGAGCACCCCGTCACCACCGCGATCGCATTGACGAT
>CAIYPH010000836.1 GCA_903928045.1 uncultured Rhodospirillales bacterium | reverse complement strand
CGGACGATGCCCCGCTCGGCACAGTCGCACCTGCATCAGCGGACCGCTGCCGCGCCGCACCCAGGCACTCAGCCTCGCTGCCAGTCAAAGCCGCAAGCGCGCGCATACGCTGGGCGCCATCGAGCTCTCCAATCCCGGCACGCCACCGCCCAAACGCCACTTTGTCCATACCTGAGATGTTCCCCTGACGCCGGGGAGTAGAATCGCAGATCTCAACAGATGACGCAATAAGAGCGAAAAGTTTTTTGGATCTTTTTGTTCACAAAAAGATCGGCTTACCTGCCCCTTTGCACCCCCGTCTAACGCCCTGGCCCGCCATTAGGGTTAGTCCGCGGGTCCGTCACGTCAAACAGCTTCTCATCGAAGCGCTCGCCGAGCTGGATGTTGAACAGCGTCACCCGCGTCTCCATCCGCTGCGCGTCGATCACCGACCATTGCCGCAACGCCAGCGGGTTATCGGCGAACCCGAGAGTAAGGCTGCCGTCGCCTGGGCTCGCCGTGCGGAACAGGCTGAGTTGCAACAGCCCGGGCTCGCGCGCCACGGCACTCACGGTCACGTCGCCCGAGAGCTTGGTCTGCTCGGAGAGCAGGATACCGAGCGGTGTCTGTGAAATCGGGAAGCTGCTGGTCTGCTGCAGCTTGCGGTCATGGAACATCACCACCCCATGCCCCGCGACGAGCAGGAAGGGCGTCGGCGGATCGTATTCGAAGCGCAGCCGGCCCGGCCGCGCCAGCCAGGCATTGCCCTCGGACGTGGTGCCGTCCGGAGCGATTTGCAGGAAGCGGGATTTCAGCGTCTTCAACGTGTCCAGATAGCGTTCCACCCTCGCTATATCGGCGCGATCCTGCGCGCCGAGCGGCGGGGCGGCGGCCCAAGCTCTTGAAAACAAGGGGGCGGTGAAGGGCAGCGTGGCGGCAATGCCGAGAAGGGCGCGACGGTTCATGTCGTGGATGTGGGTGTCCGGCAATCCGAAGTCAAACCACGCCTGCTATTCCGCCGCGACCGGCACCGCCGCGGGCTCGGCTCGCTCCCATAGCTCGGGGGCGAGTTCCTCGCGCCGGTTGGGAAACGCCAGCGCGCAACACAGCGTCACCAGCGCGAAGCCCGCCAGCACCAGCACCGAGGCCGCCAGATTGCCGGTCCGCTCGTGCAGGTAGCCGATGATCCCCGGCGCCGCGGCGCTGCCGAGGAAGCCGACAAAAAACCGGATCGAATACATCTTGGTGCGCAGTTCCGGCGAAATATAGCGCGCCGTCATCGTCTCGTTCACCGTCACCTGCCCGAACACCACGGCCGCCACCGCCCCGGCGAATGGCAACACCAGCCATCCCGGCGCCAAGGCCAGGCCGAGCAGCGCCGGGATCAGCACGATCGCGAAGGGCATGAACAGCCGCTTCAATGTCATCCGGTCGATCAACCGCCCCACCGTCAACTGCGTGGCCGCCCCGCATAAGGTGGCAACGGTGGCGGCCACGCCGGCCAGCGGCAGTAGCGCGGGGTCGCCGGCCAGCCGCTCCTGCATCAGCTTGGGGATCAGCAGGGTGAAGGCGTTGAACACCAAACCCGACACGGCCGCGATCACCAGCAGCACGATCACCACCCGGCGCACAATCGCGGGCGGAATTTTGGGGAACGGCCGCGCCGACTTCGTCACCTTGCCATCGCTCACCGGCAACCGCACCCACCACACACCGAGCAGCGCACAGGCGATGCCAGGCACGATGAACGCCCATTGCCAGCCCGCCTGGGCGGCGAAAAACGCCGTCATCATCGGCGCCAGCGCCACGCCAACATTGCCGAAAACCCCGTTCAGTCCGATCGCCCTGCCCGGCTGGTCACCCGAGACCTCCACCAGCAGCGCAGTGCCCACGGGATGGTAGATCGCCACGAACAGCCCGGTCGCCCCGAGCGTCAACGCCAGCATCATTGGGGTCGCGGCGAAGCCGGATGCGATCATTGACAGCCCGGCGCCGAAGAAGAACGCGGTCATCAAATTGCGCCGCCCGACCCGCTGCGCGAGCCAGCCTTGCGGCAGCGCGAACAACCCGTAGAGCACGAACCCGCCAGTCGCCAGCGCCAGGATCGGCCCGTATTCCGCCCCGAATCCGCCTCCCGGCCGCGCCATCGCCAGCACCGCCGTCGGCAGGATCAACAGGCTATAATGGGTCAAACTATGCGCTGCATTGATGAACCCGACCGTCGCCCGCACCGATGCCATGGATCCTCCCCGCCCGAAATTGTCTTCGAGATTGCTCCCACCGGCGCAAGAAAGAAAGGCCACCGTCCGCGGTCCGCAGGGCAGTCGGCAAAGCAAGGAAGTGCTTCGTTCCTGACCTAACCCGGATAATTCACGAGTGGCTGACGGGCATGGGACAAGCCGCTGATATAATGTAGGATTTGGTTGTTGAAGCCGATCCCATCAGATCCCGGAAGCGCATGCCCGTCAAAGTTGAATCTAGCCCCATTCTGCCGGGCCTGT
>CAIYPH010000835.1 GCA_903928045.1 uncultured Rhodospirillales bacterium | reverse complement strand
GCAGCGCTCCGGCGGCGGCGGTGGCGCGCGGCCGTCCTGGGATGCCCCCAAGGGCGGTGGCGATCTCGATGACGAGATTCCGTTCTGACCCTCTGCCCTCCCCGGCACCTCCAACCCCACATTGAATCGAGCCTGACTTGAGCGACACACCGCCCGACGATCCCGCACGCGGATCAGGCCTGCCGCCTGACCATCAGCCCGTGCTGCTCGAAGAGGAGATGCGTCGCTCCTACCTCGACTATGCGATGTCGGTCATCGTCAGCCGCGCGCTGCCCGATGCCCGCGATGGTCTGAAGCCGGTGCACCGGCGCATCCTCCATGCGATGAACGAGGGCGGCTACACGCCGGACAAGCCCTATCGCAAGTCGGCCAAGATGGTCGGCGAGGTGATGGGCAACTTCCATCCGCACGGCGACTCGGCGATCTACGACGCGCTGGTGCGTATGGCGCAGACCTTCTCTATGCGGGTGAAACTGATCGACGGGCAGGGGAATTTCGGCTCGGTCGATGGCGATCCGCCGGCGGCGATGCGCTACACTGAGGCGCGGCTGTCCAAGGCGGCGATGTTTCTGCTGGCCGATATCGACCGCGATACCGTCGATTTCATGCCGACCTACGACGAATCGGCTGAGGAGCCGCGGGTGCTGCCCGCGACCTTCCCCAATTTGCTGATCAACGGCGCCGGCGGCATCGCGGTGGGCATGGCGACCAATATCCCCACCCACAACCCCGGCGAAATCATCGACGCCACACTCGCGATCATCGCCAACCCCGATATCACGCTCGACGAGCTCATGAAGATCGTGCCGGGGCCCGATTTCCCCACCGGCGGGCTGATCCTTGGCCGCTCCGGCATCCGCAGCGCGTTCGAGACCGGGCGCGGTTCCATCGTGCTCCGCGCCCGCACCGAGATCGAGGAGATCCGCAAGGACCGCTTCGCCATCGTGGTCAACGAAATCCCCTACCAGGTCAATAAATCCACACTGCTGGAGCGCATCGCAGAACTGGTGCGGGCCAAGCAGGTCGAGGGGATTTCCGACCTCCGCGACGAGTCGGACCGCTCGGGCATGCGCATTGTGATCGAGCTGAAGCGCGACGCGACGGCCGAGGTGGTTCTAAACCACCTGTTCCGCTATACCCAGCTGCAAATCAGCTTCGGCGTGAACTCGCTCGCGCTTGATGGCGGCCGGCCGCGCATGATGGGGCTGAAGGACGCGCTCGAGGTCTTCATCCGCTTTCGCGAGGAGGTAATTCTCCGCCGCGCCCGGCATGATCTGCGCAAAGCACGCGAGCGCGCCCATTTGCTGGTCGGGCTTGGCCTGGCAGTCGCCAATATCGATGAGGTGATCGCCCTGATCCGCTCGAGCCCCGATGCCGCGACCGCGCGGGTCGCGCTGATGGCGCGCGACTGGCCGGCGGACGAGGTGCGCCCGTTGCTCGACCTCATCGAGGACGAGCGCAACCAGGTGGCCGCCGATAATACTGTGCGGCTCACTGAGGAACAGGCACGCGGCATTCTCGAACTGCGGTTGCAGCGCCTCACCGGCCTGGAGCGCGAGAAGATCAGCGGCGAAATGGGCGAGGTTGCCGCCCGCATCAGCGACTTGCTCGCCATCATTGCCTCGCGGCCCCGCCGGATGGACGTGATGCAGGCGGAGTTGCACGAGGTCCGCGCCGAAATCGCGACCCCTCGGATGACCGATATCGTCGAGGGCATCGCCGACCAGGACGACGAGAGCCTGATCGAACCGGGCCAGATGGTGGTGACCATCACCCGCGACGGATTCATCAAGCGCACCACGCTCGAGACCTTCCGCCAGCAGAACCGCGGCGGCCGCGGCCGTAGCGCTGCCAGCACGCGGGGCGACGATATTGTCACCCGCAGCTTCAATGCCCATACCCATCAATGGGTTCTGTTCTTTTCCTCGGGCGGCAAAGCCTATCGTGAGAAGGTGTGGAAGCTCCCCGAGGGCGGGCCGACTGGCAAGGGCCGAGCGCTGGTCAACCTGCTGCCCGATCTCGGCTCGGATACCATCACCACCGTGCTGCCGCTGCCGATCGACGAGGCGATGTGGGAGAACCTGCACCTCGCCTTCGCCACCGCCAGCGGCAATATCCGCCGCAATCGGCTGTCGGATTTCCGCAACGTGCGCTCCTCCGGCCTGATCGCGATGAAGCTGGACGAAGGCGATCATCTCGTCGGCGTGGCGACACTCCGCGAGGGCGATGACATTCTGCTCGCCACCCGCACCGGGCGCTGCATCCGCTTCCAGGCGACTGAGGATAATGTGCGCGTGTTCGCGGGGCGCGACAGTTCCGGCGTGCGCGGCATCAAGCTCGCCGAGGGCAAGAAGCCGGACGTGGTGATC
>CAIYPH010000834.1 GCA_903928045.1 uncultured Rhodospirillales bacterium | reverse complement strand
GTGCCGAGCAGCGGCGCACGCACGATTTCCAGCAGCGTGAAGAACGGGTTGAATGGCAGCAGCCATTCCTTGTCACCGATCAAATGCGGCCGCCAGATCACCGGCGTGATGAAGAACGCCATCTGCATCACGCTCGCCGCAATCGGCGGCACGTCGCGGAAGCGGGCGCAAATGGCGCCGAGCAGGATGGTGATGGCCAGCGAATCGATCAGCCAAAGCAGCATCGCGGGGATGGCGAAAATGGCGGCCGGGCCGGGCCAGTTCCACAACACCAAGTCAACCAGCACGATCACCACCACATTGTGCGCCAGCACCAGCACGTTGCGCAGCACCATCCGCGCGCCGTACAGCAGGAACGGCATCCGCATTGAGCGGATCATGCCTTCGCTCATCGTGAACCCCTGGCAGGATTCGGCGACCAGCACGGCGAGATAGCCCCACAGCACCTGCGAAATGGCGAGGAACGGCAGGTAGTCGTGCATCTCGATCTGGAACAGCGTCGAGTAGATCACCCCCATCGCGCCGACCATCACGCCGGTTGACAAGGTCAGCCAGAACGGGCCGAGCAGCGAGCCCCGGTAGCGCTGCACGATATCGAGTTCGGCCAGCGTCCAGCACAGGCGCCAGAGCGAGATCGTCTCGCGCAGGTCGCGTATCGCCATGCGATTGCGCTCGGAAAAAGAGTTTCCGGGCGTGATTTCGAGCGTCTGGGCGCCGCGGGCGCGAGGTCGCTTGGACTGGGACATCAGGGGGGCGGCGATAGCGGATAAGCCTGCCGCCCGCAACCTGCGTCAGGGCACGGCGATCAGACCCCAGGCGCAGCCCGCGCGATCCGGGTGCGCGCGCCGCGGGTCAGCGCCACGCGTTCACCAGGGCGGAACTGGTCCTCGTTGGTCTGCACCACCGAAATCGTCTGCCCGTTATCCTCGCGGATGATGAACTCGACCGCCGACCCGGTGCTGGCCGAGTTTTCCACCGCGTTGCCGGCGATGCCGCCAATAATCGCGCCGCCGATCGCCCCCAGCACGTTCGCCCGCGGGTCTCGCCCGCCGATATAACTGCCAGCAACCGCCCCTGCCGCCGCGCCGCCGACCGTGCCGACCCCGCTCTGCTGGCCCTGCACGCGGACTTCGCGCATCGAGACGATCACGCCGTAGCTGATGTGGGCGGTGCGCCCGATGTCGGCTGACGTATAGGTGGTGTTGGTGTTGGCCGGCGCGCAGCCGCCAAGGCCGGCCGCGACACACAGGGCGAAAAACAGGGACAGGACACGCATCTTCATTCTCCAACCGCTACCGGACCCCACGTGATGAGGATCGCGGATTTGCTGAAATTCCGACTAGCATATCCCAGGCGGCCGAGCATGGAGGCTAGGGATTCGCAATATGAAATCAACGTAATCTTGCCATGTTCTTCGCGCTAGGATAAGGAGTTACCGGCGGTTCCTGTGTTCTTTCATCAGGAAGCGACGTGAACTTCTTTGCGACGGCCGTCCGGCCGCCGTGCACCGCGCCCTGCCAAGGACGCGTCCGACGGAGGCCTGCGCCGAATGCCGACCCGAGACGTTCTTGCCCGCCTGCCGCGCTTCGCGATCCTCGCGGCGGCGTTGTGTGCGCTGGCGGCCTGCTCAACCCAGCGTCCGCAAAGCCCGGTCGTCGAGGCCAATGACTACGCTGCGCACGCCAAGCGCTCCTATGCCCCGCCCGGCCCGCCTTCGGATCCATGGGGGCCCTATATCGTCGAAGCCTCGGCGAAGTATGACGTGCCGGAGAAGTGGGTTCGCGAAGTCATCCGCCAGGAATCGGGCGGCCGGCTGTTCGAGAACGGCAAGCTGATCACCTCCAGCGCCGGCGCCATGGGCCTGATGCAGGTTATGCCCGCCACCTATGACGAGTTGCGCCAGCGCTACAGCCTGGGCGACGATCCCTTCGATCCCCATGACAACATCATGGCAGGCACCGCCTATTTGCGCGAACTCTATGATGTCTACGGTTCGCCCGGCTTCCTCGCCGCCTACAACGCTGGCCCGGGCCGGCTCGAAGACTATTTGACGCGCCATCGCGGCCTGCCGGACGAAACACGCCGCTACGTCGCCCGTGTCGGCACCGCGATCGGCGATACCCAGCCGCAGCGCGTCACCAACGCGCCGCAATATTCGATGCTGCCGGTCAATATCCCGCCGGGGCCGCGCAATTCCCGCGGTCGCCCGGCCGCACCGCCGGTCATGCTGGCCGATCGCGGCAACCCCGGCAGCAGCACCGCCCGCGTCGCCGTGCTCGCCACCCCGATCGCACCGCCGCCAGGCGCGCCGTCCGCCCCCGCCCCGAGCGTCGTCGCAATGGCGACCCCGGCGCCCGCGCCCTCCCGCGCCGGCGGCTTCGCCCTGATCTCCCCGGCCATGGCCGACACACTGCCACATGCCAATGGTGGTCTGCGGACGGGAAATTGGGCCATTCAGGTCGGCGCCTTCGCCAACGAGGCGCAGGCCCGCGCCGCGGCCGACAATGCCCGCCGCAAGGCCTCGGACATGCTCGCCCAAGCGCGCCCCGCGGTCGGTTCGGTGCGCCAGGCCAATGCCACGCTCTATCGCGCCCGGCTTACCGGCCTCTCGCGCGATGCCGCCTCGGGCGCCTGCGAGAAACTGTCGAAGTCGGGCGCCGGTTGCATCGTGCTCTCGCCGGACGCCCAGTCCTGAGCGCTGGCGGCTGGCCACCGGTGGGCTAAGGCAGCCTCGATCATGGAAGGGAAGCATGTTCTTTTTGTGAACAAAAAGAACCAAAAAAACTTTCTGATCACTCGCTGCCGTCGGCCTGTCCGCCCGTGCTGGTGGGACCGGCGCGCGGCAATCAGATGAACGTTTTTTGCTCTTTTTTTTTCAAAAAAGGAGCGCTTTCTTCCCAGCCGCGCGAGCCTTAGGCTCCCTTGGTCTCCCGCGCCCGAGTGGCGAGCACGTCGACACGCTCGTTCATGGCATTGCCGGAGTGGCCACGCACCCATTTCCACTCGATCTCATGCGGCTTGGCGGCATCGAGGATGCGGCGCCACAAATCCATGTTCTTCACCGGATCGCCGGCGGCGTTGCGCCAGTTCTTGCGCACCCAGCCGGTATGCCAGCGGGTGATGCCGTTCTTGAGGTATTCGCTGTCGGTGTGCAGCACGATTTTGCACGGCCGTTTCAGGGCCTCGAGTGCGGCGGCGGCGGCGGTGAGTTCCATGCGGTTGTTGGTGGTCTCGGCGTCGTAGCCGGAGAGTTCCCGCTCCACCCCGCGGAACCGCAGCACGGCGCCCCAGCCGCCAGGGCCGGGATTGGGTTTGCAGCCGCCATCCGTCCAGATCTCGACGTGCTCGGGCGCCGCGTCGTCAGATGCCATAGGCGTGCTCGTCCCGGGCGGCGAGGTGGAAGCGCAAGCGGCGGACGTATTCGAGTGGGTCCTTGCGGGTCACCATCGCGTCGGCCGGTGTGTTGATCCAGTCGTAGAGGCGGGTGAGGGCGAAGCGGATGGCCGCCCCCTGGCACAACACAGGCAGCGCTGC
>CAIYPH010000833.1 GCA_903928045.1 uncultured Rhodospirillales bacterium | reverse complement strand
TCTTTTTTTCAAAAAAGAACTGCTTCCTTTCTTTCTCCCGATTGCCAGGCTCTAGCGCCGCTCGGTTCCAGGATCGAACGCGGATTGCAGCCCATCGCCGAGAAAATTGATCGCCACCACCGTCAGCAGGATCATCACCCCTGGCCATATCGCCAGCGCCGGCGCCGTGCCGATCAGTTCCAGCGCGTTGTTGAGCATGCCGCCCCAGCTCGTCTGCGGCGGCTGGATGCCGACGCCGAGGAAGCTCAACCCCGATTCCGCCAGCACGATCCGCCCCATCGCCAGCGTCGTCGCCACGATCACCGGAGAGATCGCGTTGGGTAGGATGTGCACGAGAAGAATGCGCAGTGGTGAGGCCCCGGTGGCCCGCGCCGCCTGCACGAAATCGCGCTCGGCCAGCGCCAGGGTGCCCGCCCGCGCCAGGCGGGCCACGCCGGTCCAGCCCAGCAGGGTGAAAATCGCCACGATCCGCCAGAAATTCGCCCCACCCGACCGCACGAACGCCGCAGGCAGCCCGAGTTTGGTCAAATCGAGCGCCGCCAGGATGATCAGCATCGGCAGCCATGGCAGGCCGATCACGAAATCGGTGAAGCGCATCAGCACTGCGTCCACCCAGCCGCGCAAATATCCTGCCGTCGCGCCGATCAGCGTGCCGACCAGGCTGGCACTGACCGCCCCCAGCAGCCCCACCGCCAGCGACACCCGCCCGCCCCGCAGCAGCCGCGCCACCACATCCCGCCCGGCATCGTCGGTGCCGAGCCAATGCGTGGCCGAGGGCGGGTCGAACCGGCCGAGCAGGTCGGTCTCCACTCCGCTTACGTCCAGCGCCGCCTCGAACACCCCGGCGCCCGCGGTGGCGAGCGCGAGCAGGACCAGCACGCTTGCCCCCAGCAGGGCTGCCCGATCAGCGCGCAGCCGGCGCCAGCGCAACTGCCAGACGGTCGCCGCGAGTGTCGCGCTCATCGCACCGCCCGCCCCTCAAGGCTGATCCGCGGGTCAAGCCAGGCATAGGCGATATCGGCAAGCATGCTCCCCAGGACGATCATGATGGTGGTGAACAGCAGGCAGATCAGCGCCAGATTATAGTCATTGCCCATGATCGCCTCGAGCGTCAGCCGCCCCATGCCGCGATAGGCGAACACCACCTCCACCAGCAGCGCCCCGGAGAACAGGTGCCCTACCCCCAGCGCGATCACGGTCACCACCGGGATCAGCGCATTGCGCAACACATGCCGCAGCCCGACCCGCAGCGGCGCCAGGCCCTTGGCATGGGCAGTGCGCACATGGTCCTGCCCCAGCACGTCCAGCACCGCGCTGCGGGTGTAGCGCGCCAACCCGCCGATCTCGACGATCACCAGCGTCAGCACCGGCATCACCAGATAGGCCCAGGCCGGCTGACCCTGCCCCGCCCGCGGCATGCCGCCCGCCGGCAGCCAGCCGAGATGAACCGCAAACAAATAGATCAGCAGCAACCCGAGCCAGAAACTCGGCACTGAGATGCCGGCATAGGCGAACAGGTTGATCACCCGGTCCACCGCCGAGCCCCGCCGCATCCCCGCCACCGCGCCGAGCGCCACCGCGATCGCGGTGGCCAGAACGAAGGCCGTGCCGGTCAGCAGCAGCGTGTTCCCCAGCGCCGGCAGCACGATCTCCAGCACCGGCCGGTGCTGCGCCCGCGAATAGCCGAAATCCCCATGCAGCGCGGCCGAGAGCCAGCCGAGATAGCGCGCCCCGATCGGTTGGTCGACACCATAGATCGCCCGCAGATGCGCGACATCCTCCGGCCGCGCATCAGGGTTGGCGTGCATCAGCAGGTCCACCGGGTCCCCCGGCATGAGCCCAATCAGCACGAAAATCACGAAGGACTTGGCGATCAGCACCACCACCATGCTGGCGAGGCGGGCAATCAGGAAGCGCCCCATGGCTTGGCTACTTGACGCCCCATTCCTCGATCCAGCCGCTCGACAGGCCCGGCAGCGGGGGCGGCGCCACCCCGGTCATCCATTTCGGCGTGACGATCTGCGACGTCAGCACATAGAGCGGGATGATCGGCAGGTCCTCCTTCACCAGGCGGACGATGTCATTCCAGTACTTCTTGCGCGGCACCGGGTCGAGCGCCGTCAGCGCCCCCATCAGCGCGGTGTCGAGCGCGGGGTCGGCGACGCCATAGACGTTATTGCCGAACCAGCCATTGGCCTCGGTCGGAATTTGCTTACTGTCGAAGCGGATCTGCGGCACCCAGTCGGGGAACGGCGTCCAGGACAGCAGCGCCAACCCGTTGTATTTGCGCATCCTGAGCCCCTCGGCCAGCAGCACGCGGAAGGGCTGGTTTTTGATCTGCAACTCGATCCCCACCGCCTTCAACTGGCTCTGCATCACCTGCTCCTGCAGGTCGTTCAGCCGATTGCCGGAGGAGGCGCTGATGTCGATCGAGAAGCGCTCGCCCGATGGCGAAACCAGGATACCGTCCGGTCCCGGCTTGAACCCGGCCTCCGCCAGCAAGCCCCGCGCGCCCGCGGGATCGTAGGGCCAGAAGCCGAGATTGGGGTCATGGCCGAATTCGCCGGCGGTGATGAAGCTGTCGGCGATAGGCACCTTGCCCTCGAACAGCCGGCTCACAATGGTCTTGCGGTCGATCGACATGGCGATCGCCTTGCGCAGCCGCTGGTCGGTCAGCAGCGGGTGATCCATCTTCACATAGAGCTGCTGCACCCCAAGCGTCGGCACGATGCTGATATCGAAGCGGTTGGCCGCCGACTTCTGCAACGCCAGCGCCTGGTCCACGGTGAGCCCGATCTCTCCGGCCATATCGATGTCGCCGGCCAGCAGATTGGCCTGCAAGGCGGCGGTGTTCTCGATCATCCGCCAGGTGATTTTCTGGAAATATGGCTTCTTCGCCCCTTCCCAATACTTGTTCGGCGCCATGGTGATCGACTCGCCCTGGCGGTACTCGGTGATCACGTAGGGTCCGCTCCACAGCCCGGGATTCTCGGGGTGGCGGTTGAATTCGGAGTGGTTACCGTAGTCCACCGTATTGGCGGCCGCGGCGAAAATTGGCCCCTCGACATGCTCCGGCACCGGCACCGGGGCGGTGCGGTCATAGTCGTAGCGGGTGGTCTTGATGTGCACCACGACATCGAGCGGAGTCACCGCCTCCACCGCCGATATGGTGGTCGATGGCGACATCGACTGGCCGACCTTGAACGCGAAGGCGAAATCCGCCGCCGTCAGCGGCGCCCCATCGCCCCATTTCAGATCGGGCTTGAGAGTGAAACGCACCTCCATGCCCTGCTTGCCGTCCGGCAGATCGACGATCTTCGCCCGCCCGTTCGCCAGCGACGGCACCTCGGTGCAGAACCGGCAATACACCTTGCCGTCCCGCGTGATCCCGGTCATCGACCGCCGCGCGGCCGCCTGCACGTGGATGGTGACCAGCGCGTTGGTGAAATACGGGTTCATGTCGCCGATCGTCTCGGCGATGCCGATGGTCAGCGTGTCATGCGGCGCCGCCTGCGCGGCAGTGGCGACGGACAGCAGGGGGAGCAGGGCGACGGCGAGGCGGTAGCGCATTGGAGTTCCTGAACAAGCTGCTTCAGGCCAAGGGTGGCGCATCGCCGATGCCCCGTCTAGCGCGTTTCGACCTTCGGCGCCGGCCGCAGCAACACGCATCCGGCCGCCGTCAGCACCAGCGCGAAACCGACGAAATCCATCGTCGTCGGCCGGTCCCCCACCAGCAGCATGGCGCTCGTCACGCCGACCACCGGCACCATCAGCACCCCGAGCGCGGCGGTCGCGGCGGGCAAGCGGGCGACGATCTCGAACCATACATAGTAGGCCAGCGCGGTACCGAAGACGACATTGTAGAACAGCCCCACTCCGGCCTGCCAATGCTCCGGCAACAGCCGCGGCGCGCCCCCGAACAACAGCAGCCCCACCACCGCCGCCACGCCGCCGGCGGCGAGCTGCCAGCCCGCGATCACGAAGGGATCGGCGCTCACCGCAGCCCATTTCACATACACCGTCCCCGCCGCCCAGCTCACCGCCGCCCCCAGCGCGAACCACATGCCGATCGGGATGTGCCCGCCGAGAAACGGGATGATCAGCGCCGCGATCCCCGCCGCCCCCAGGGCAAGCGCTACCGCCCGCACCCGGTCCAGCCGCTCGCCCAGCACCAGCCAGGCCAGGAACGTCACCCACAGCGGCATGGTATAGGCGATGATCGCCACCCGCGTGGTGGTGGTGCCAAGCTGGGCGAAAGAGGAGAACAGGTTGAACCCCGCCAGGTTCAGCAGCCCGGCCACCACGAGATGCATCCTATCCCGCGCTTTGGGCACCCACAGCACCCGCCCCCGCGACAGCGCGATGCCCAGCAGCACCGCCGCCCCCACCCAGAGCGCGATCGAGCGAAACATCCAGGGAGAGTAATCCAGCAGCGCCATCCGCGCCGCCGGCCAGTTCAACCCCCACATCAGCCCGAGGGCAGCCACCATGGCGCGCGCACGCAGGTTCGCCGACATGCCCTAGTGCCGCAGCACGCGCGTCAGTCCGGTCGAAAACCACGGCACCAGCACCTTCACCATCAGCGTCTCCGCAACAAATAAGCGGCCAATGGCCCCCGGACGCACACCACAGGCTGATTTCGCCGATTTCGCAAGCAATGAACAGGCCCAGCCCGATCGCCTGCGGAGAAGCGCATCGCCCCGTCGGTCGACATGAACGTCTCGAGGCGGCCGATGCCGAGGCCCACCTTCACGTCTTCGACCCGGCGCACGTCGCGTACGGTCACTACACGTATTTGCTGAACCTCATGAAGGGGCCCCAGATGGCTCACATCCTGCGTAGTGAGAACGCAATCGCCACTGGCGACTATCTCGGCGGCCGCAGCTCACAAGCGAATGTGATTTCAACCTGAGATTGCAATTCGTTAACAGCTGTGCTTGCAGGTGTCCTTGCGGCGGTTCACGCTGCTTGGCGCGCACAGGGGGCTAAGCGATGGCGATCACACCGAATTTTGTCGTCACAACCGTGGCGCAGTTGAACGCCGATCTCGCGGCGATCGACCTCGGTGGCACCTCCTCGGCGGTCAACACCGCCTATACCATCACGATCACCAAGGCGCTGTCGTTCACCACTGACATCACCGCGATCAACCTGGCGGCCGGCGACACGCTGTCGATCCAGGGCCTGGTCGGCGCCAAGGGTACCGCCGCGACGCTCAACGGCAACGGCGCCCACCGCGGCTTCACCGTCACCGCGGGGCAGGTGACGCTCAGCAATCTCACCCTGCAGAACATGATCGCCAGAGGCGGTAACGGAGGCAACGGCAAGACCGCCGGCGGCGGCGCGGCCGGGCTGGGCGGCACATTGTTCATCGCGCCGGGCGGAGCCGTCACCCTCAACGCAGTGCAGTTCAGCGGCGACCGGGCCACCGGCGGCAAGGGCGGCACCAAAACCGCCACGGGCACCGGAACTGGCGGCGTCACCGGCCTGCCCGGCGGCTTCGGCAATGGCGGCGCGGACGGCACCGTCGGCGGGTTCGGTGGCGGTGGCAGCACCGGCGCGACGGGCGGTTTCGGTGGTGGCACCGGCGCTGGCGGCGGGCTCGCGGCAGGCGGCGACGTCTTCCTCGCCCAGGGCGGCTCCCTGGTCTTCGCCAGCGGCACCCTCCCGGCTGGTACCCTCACCGCCGGCGGCGCGGGCAGCGGCGGCACCGCCGGCAACGCCTTCGGCAGCGGGATCTTCGCGCAGGGCAACGCCACCATCAGCCTCGGCAACGTCACCGTCACCGGCGGCATCGCCGATCAGACCGGATCGGGCTGCACGGGCGCCAATGCCGGGGCGATCAGCCTCGCCATCACCGGCGCCACCACCTTGGCCGCGGCGAGCACCTATTCGGGCGGCACCACACTCGGCGCCGGCAGCCTCACCTTGCTCGCCGCGAACGCCGCCGGCAGTGGCACCATCGCGTTCCAGGCTGCCGGCGAAACTCTCGTCGCCGGGGCGGGCGGCATCCCCGCTAATCGCATCACCGGCTTCGGGCTCGGCGACACCATCGACCTGCAAGGTATCGGTACCGCGACCCTGGTCACCCTCGCGCCCGGCAATGAGCTCATACTGAGCGGCGGCGCCTCGACGGCGAGCATGGCGCTCGATCCGGCGCAGAGTTTCGCTGGCCTCGGCTTCGCCCTCAGCGCCGACAGCGCCGGCGGCACCTCTGTCACGCTCGTCACCACCAACTACATCGTGGCGACCGCCACCGATCTCACCGCTGCCCTTCTTGCCAGAGGTGGCTCGGGAAATTCGGACAGAGCGATAGGTGGATTTCCTGCCTGACAGCGGCAATGTTGCCGCGGATCAGGAGCGAACATGACGAAGCGAACACGACGGACGCATAGCCCGGGCTTCAAGGCGAAGGTGGCGT
>CAIYPH010000832.1 GCA_903928045.1 uncultured Rhodospirillales bacterium | reverse complement strand
GCCTATTCGCGGGGCGACGCTCTCGATAAGCGCCGCGCCATGATGACCGCCTGGGCGACGTTCTGCGCCGCCCCTTACGTCAAACCGGGAGGCGCCAACGTGGTGCCGATGCGGGCGGAGGGCTGAAACACCGCGCCGGCCGGATGCCGGTATGAGCGGGGTTGGCGACGGGTGCGGGAACACCCGTCGCCGGTAGCCCCGGAGACTGTGGAGACAGACATGAACGGGACCGAGGCAGAGACTAGCACGCGCTCAACTGCGGCGGAAATTCTACAGACGGTGGGGCTATGACTGATTACGCCGACGCCGCGACGTTGCTTTGGGGCGAACCGGCGCCCGTTTGGTTTGTCGAGAACCTGACGCACGTTGGCGCCTTCATTCGCACTGCGCGCGGTAACGCCGATAAGCGATTGACCCACACAAGACTAAGGGAGCGCATCGAACGATTATCGGCCGCCGCGCGGGGAGTGGAGGAAATGCTATCCGACGCGGACGTTCTTTCTTGGATGCACAAGGTTGCACCCGGAGCCATGGACGCGGCATTGCCCGAAGCCTGGGGCAAATTCTACGAAGTGGCACGGATTGCCGAGCTTGCTGCCGCCAGCCTGCCTACAGGCAGAGGCCGAGCACGCTCCACGACTGATTTACAAATTTCGGCCGAGGCCGGGTGCGCGCTGATTGTCATGGAGGCATGGCTGGCGCGGCGGGGTAGGTATCCATATTCGACCGACCCCGCTGCACACGAAGCGGCTGATGCACTGTGGCACGCGTCTGGCGGTGCAGTGCCGAGAAGGTTTGGAGATAGCAAGAACGGGTGGCGCCGTCATTTTCGCGAAGCACCAAAGGCGAGTGAACATTACCGGGCGCATATGCGCTGGCAATTATTGGATAGACGCAGTGTGGAACTGGACAATTCAGAAATGAGCTAGAGATATGCTCATTTCAGAACTCGTGCACATACGCGCCCGTGTGATTATTGGTCCGTTCGCAAGGTTTCTTAAGGGAATTCGCGAACATGAAACGCCTACTCAATTCCGCCGCCTCAATCCCCGCCGCGCCGCCGCGCCCGGAGCCGCTGGCCTATCGCATCCCGGACGCCTGCCACGTCCTGGGGCTGGGCAAGACCTCGATTTACGCCCTGATGGGCGAGGGAAAGTTGCGCGCGATCAAGGTTGCCGGCCGCACGTTGATTGATGCGGAGTCAGCCCGCGCTCTGATCGCCAGCGCACCCGCCCGCGACGCCACTTAACGCAACCGGCCCCGGCATGATGCTCGGGACCGGCGGGGAAGGCTTGGGAAAGTTGCTGGCTACAACGGCAAAATACCAAAATATCCCCAATCGTTCAAGAAGCATCGTCGCCGCCCGGTATCCCAAAGGATACCCCCATGCTTAACGCCCTCGCCTCCGCCCTCGCCCTTGCCAAACGCCACGGGTTGCCGGTGTTCCCCGTGGCCGTGTCCAAGGTGCCGACGTGCCCCCATGGCTTCCGCGACGCCACGGCCGAGCCTGACGCCATCCTCGACCTATGGCGCGAATATCCGGGGCCGCTGGTCGGGGTGCCGACCGGCGCCACGTCAGGATTTGACGCCCTCGACATTGACGCTCCGCGCCACCGCGAGGCCGCCGATTGGTGGGAGGTGAACCGCGCCGCCATCCCCGCCACACGCACCCATTTCACCCGCTCGGGTGGGTTGCACTTGCTCTTTCGTCACGCAGAGGGGGTGCGCAACTCCGCCTCACGGATCGCCCCTGGCGTGGATGTGCGCGGTGACGGCGGTTACCTCGTTTGGTGGCCCGCCGCCGGGTGCGAAGTGATGGACCGCACGCCGCGCGCGGATTGGCCGGAGTGGCTGCTCGACCTGGCACGCCCGCCCGCGCCACCGCCTCGCCAAGTCCCCCCGCTGCCCGCTGGCGCCAGCGCGCCGGCCGCCCGCCGCTATGCACTGGCCGCCTTGCGCAACGCCGTGGATCGCGTCGCAAGTGCCGGGGATGGGATGCGCAATGCGACGTTGAACGCCGAGTGTTTCGCGTTGTCGCGATTTATCCCTGGCATACTGACTCCGTCAGAAGTGGCCGACGCCCTTGCCGTCGCCGCCCGTCATGCTGGGCTGACGACCCGCGAAACTATTGCAACTCTTACCAGCGCCCTCCGCGCCGGACGTGGCGCATGACCGCCGATTTTGACCCGGAGAAAGTAGCCCGCGACGCTGCGGCGCGTGCTGCCGGTGCGACGGATGCTAAGGCGGATGACAATGAGGCGCTTCCGCAGCGAGAACGGATCGTTGAAGCCGTCCTGGCCGCCGGGGTGACGATCTGGCGCGATGCTGACGCGAATGCTTTCGCCACGGTGCCGCTAGACCCGGCTGCGCCGGATGCCGCCGTGATGTATCTGGACGTTCGCTCCCGTCGCTTCGCCTTGAAAGCCCGCCAGTTGTTCGGGGAGGCTAACCCCGTCACTGGCGCGCGTGGCGCTCGGCCTGGCGGCGTGTCGGACAGCGCGATGAAGGAGGCAATTCCCTCATTTGAGGCGATGGCACTGGCGGCGCAATCGCTGCAACCGGGTGTTCGTTTGCTCGCTCATGGCGACGCGATTTGGCTGGACCTCGGCGACGATACATACCGAGCAATTCGGGTGATGGCGGCGGGGTGGACGGTGGAGACGCGGGCCGGCGCGCCGTTAATTCGCCCTGACGGCATACGCGCGTTGCCTTCGCCTGTGAGGGGTGCGGGTGCTCTCGACACGCTGCGCCGGTTGCTGAATATTTCTGACGACGCGGCGGGGAAGGACGCTTTCCGGTTAGTGGTGGCGTGGTTGGTAGCCGCGTTACACCCCATTGGACCCTACGCCGTGCTGGCGGTAGACGGGGAGCAAGGATCGGGCAAAAGCACGACCTGCCGGATGCTGCGCCGGTTGGTTGACCCCAACATCGCCGACCTTCGCGCGCCGCCCCGCACCGAGGATGACCTTTTGATTGCTGCCTTGAATGGTAGCGTGGTCGCGCTCGACAACGTGTCATACATCGAACCATGGCTAGCCGATGCCCTCTGTCGATTGGCAACCGGCGGCGGGTTCTCCAAGAGGAAGCTCTACGCCGATTTGGGCGAGGTGACGGTGGCTGTCTCTCGCCCAATTCTGCTTAACGGCATCCCGTCGCTGCTTGCTCGCGGTGATTTGGCCGACCGCTCCATCGCGATCACGCTGCCGCCCATTCCGGACGCGATGCGCCGCCCGGAGAGCAAGGTATGGCAGGCTTTTGAGGCTGCCGCGCCCGGTATCCTCGCCCTATTGTTGGACGGGTTGGCGATGGCGCTGCGCCGGTTGCCGACACTGGAACTCGAAATGCTCCCGCGTATGGCTGACTTCGCCCGTTTGGCCTGTGCCGCCGCGCCGGCATTTGGATGGACGGAAGCCGACATGCTCGCCGCGTTGGAACGAAACCGGGAGGCATCGGTTGCCACCGTGATTGAGGCTGACGCCTTGGCTGAAGCCGTGCGCGCTCTGGCAAATGACCGGGACACCTGGGAAGGCTCGCCGACCAAATTGCTGGAAGAGGTTAACCTCAAAGTCTCACTCGACATTTCGCGCGAACGAGGGTGGCCGAAAGACGCAGCACGCTTGTCTGCTCGGTTGAAGCGGGTTGCGCCCGCGCTTCGCCGTGCTGGTGTTGAGGTGGTTCTACCGACCGGAGGCGGGCGCAATGGCCGCACCATCGTCATCCGCCCCGCAGATAGGACAAAACAGCGTTCCGAGCGTTCCGAGCGTTCCTCGACACCACAAGACATTGATTTAGAACAAAATACTGGGAACGCTTGCGGGAACGATGAGCGTTCCCGGAACGCTGGCAGCGTTCCCGAGCGTTCCGCTAACCCTTTGAAATATAACGACCGGAACGGTGGGAACGCTGGGAACGCTGATTTGTCCGACCTTGGGGATTTGAACCGGGCTGAC
Source organism: uncultured Rhodospirillales bacterium (assembly GCA_903928045.1). The sequence continues at coordinate 79 of CAIYPH010000832.1, read as the reverse complement.
GATGACGAGGCGACCATATGACTGCCGCCGCCGTTCTGGCGCGGCTGGACGCCCTCGGGGTGGCGGTGGTGGCGCGGGG
>CAIYPH010000831.1 GCA_903928045.1 uncultured Rhodospirillales bacterium | reverse complement strand
TTCGCGTCGAAACGGCGAACACATTGCTGGTTACGTGGCGAACAGCGCGATCACTGGCCCGCCGGGATTGCGAGCTGCCGGGAACCGGGGTTATCCTCCACCCAAGGCGCCCGGATGGGTCGGGCATATGGGAAATGTCGGATTGAGATGCATGTGCTGCCGCAGCCCGTGGTGCTGGCGATCGCGCAGGCGTGCGGCTGCGACGTGCTCGAGATCTGGCAGGACCAGTCGGCCGGGCATGTGTCGGACTGGGTGTCGAACACCTTCGTCGTCCGGCGCAAGGCGGCGGTGGCGTCGGGGTATTCGGCGAGCTTCCGCATCGGTGCCTAGTCGGCCGCGATCTCAGCCGGCCTGGTAGGCGCCGCCGACCAGGCGCGGGGCCGCCACGCTGGTGCCGGTCTGCACGGCGAGCGTGACGTCGCGGGAGAAGCCGGCATCGATCAGCTCCATCCCTGAAACCGAGCCGCGCACCAGTTCGGCGCAGTCCGGGCCGGCGGCGCGGTAGGAAATGGCGGCGAGGCGGGCTTCGGGGCTGGTGGCAATTCCGAGCGCCGCGATGATCGCGCCGGCGCCGAGCCAGTCTTCGATGGCCGGGCGCAGGCTGCCGTTCGGCCAGCGCTCGCCGGCCGGGATGACGGCGATATCGCGGCCATCCGCGGCGGCCAGGGCGGCACGGGCGACGGCGGCGGCATTGCGCAGGCAGCCCGCGAAGACGGCGCGATCGCCGCCGGCCAGCGACAGGCGGGCGCCGTTTGGCGATGGCAGCAGGAGATGCGTGCCCGGCGGAATGGGCTCCAGGCTGGCAGGGGACAGGCTGAACTGGCCGCCGGCGGTGCGGCGGGGACGGGCGAGCAGGGCCCCGGCGGCGCGGGACGCCGCGTCGGCCGCGGCTTCGTCACCGAGCGGGAAGGGGCGAATGACGGCCCCGCGGGCGACCGCGATATCGACCGCGGTGGAGAAGGACAGCACGTCGACGATCACCAGGACGGCGACCTGGCGTTTGTGCCGGTCGATGCCGGGAAGTCCCCATTCGCAATGGACGGTCTGCATCGCGCCACCGGTAGCAGTGTGGCGTCATGACAGGAAGAGGCGCGCGCGCTAGAAGCGAGGCCCGTCGAGAGAGCCCCGCCATGGATATCGCCGACCTTCGCCCCTTCGCGCGTCATACGCTGCCCGACGCCGCCATCCCCGAATTGCCGCGCCGCTACGCCGGCAAGGTGAGGGAGAACTACGATCTGGCGGATGGGCGGCGGATTCTGATCGCGACCGATCGGCTGTCGGCGTTCGATCGAATGATCTGCGCGGTGCCGTTCAAGGGCGAGGTGTTGACCCAGACGGCGCGGCATTGGTTCGCGGCGACGGCGGATATCTGCCCCAATCACGTGCTGTCCTACCCCGATCCGAACGTGGTGGTGGCGCGGCGGCTCGATATATTGCCGGTGGAGATGGTGGTGCGCGGGTATCTCGCGGGGACCACGGGCACCTCGGTGCTGACGATGTATCGCAAGGGGCAGCGCGAGATGTACGGGGTGCGGCTGCCGGATGGGCTGCGGGACAATGAGCGTCTGCCGGCGCCGATATTGACGCCGACCAGCAAGGAATTCGACGGCGGGCATGATGCGCCGCTGACGCCGCGGGAGATTGTCGAGTCGGGGCTGCTGAGCCAGGCGATGTGGGACGAGGTGAGCGCGCTTGCGCTGGCGTTGTTCGCCCGTGGCCAGGCGATGGCGGCGGCGAATGGGCTGATCCTCGCGGATACCAAATACGAGTTCGGGCGCGATGCCGAGGGGCGGGTGGTGCTGGCCGATGAGATCCATACGCCGGACAGCAGCCGTTTCTGGCGCGCCGATACCTATGAGGCGCGGTTCGCGGCCGGCGCGCCGCCCGACAGCTTTGACAAGGATGTGATCCGCCGGTGGATTTCGGCGCGCTGCGATCCCTACAAGGACGCGCTGCCGGCGATCCCCGAGGAGCTGATTTTGCAGACCTCGCTGGTCTACATTCAGGCTTTCGAGACCATCACCGGGGCGCGGTTTGTCCTGCCGGGCGAGAGCTTGCCGGTGCTGGACCGTGTCCGCCGCAATCTCGCGCCGTTTTTCGTCTGACCCCACCACCGGAGAGACCGCCCATGCCCGATTTCCGCACCGCCATCGCCGCCGCGCTTCCCGATGATGGCACCGCCGGTGCCCTGGCCGGCCGCGTGTGGCGGCCGGGGATCGGGCCGGCCGTGGTCGCCATTCGCGCCGAGGGGGTGATCGACATCTCCGCGACCTTCGCGACATCGACGGATTTGTGCGAGGCGGCCGATCCCGCGGCGGCGTTGCGGGCGGCGACGGGGGGGCATCTTGGCGCGCTGGAGGACATCGTCGCCAATACACCACGCGATACGCGCGATGCCGGCAAGCCCTGGCTGCTGGCGCCGATCGACCTGCAATCGGTGAAGGCCTGCGGCGTGACCTTCCCGATTTCCATGTTGGAGCGCGTCATCGAGGAGCGCGCCCGCGGTGACCTCGCCGCCGCCGCCCGCTTCCGCGAGGAGGTGCAGGCGCTGATCGGTGACGATCTCGCCAAGCTGAAGCCCGGCTCGCCGCAGGCGATGGCGCTGAAGGAGGCGCTGATCAAGCAGGGCGCCTGGAGCCAGTATCTCGAAGTCGGCATCGGGCCGGATGCCGAGATTTTCTCGAAGTGCCAGCCGATGGCGGCGATCGGCACCGGCGCCGATGCCGGCGTCTACCCCGGCTCGTCCTGGAACAACCCGGAGCCCGAGATCGTCCTGGTGATCAACTCAAAGGGCCGCATCACTGGCGCCACGCTCGGCAATGACGTGAACCTGCGGGACGTCGAGGGCCGCTCGGCGCTGCTGCTCTCCAAGGCCAAGGACAACAATGCCTCGGCCGCCGTCGGCCCGTTCCTGCGGTTTTTCGACGCGACCTTCTCGCTCGACGATGTGCGCTCCACCGTCGTCACCCTCACCGTCGAAGGGGAGGACAATTACCGCCTGGAAGGCTCCTCCTCGATGTCGCGCATCGCGCGGGATCCGGAGGACCTCGCCGGCCAATTGCTCAACCCGCACCACGCCTATCCCGATGGCGCCGTGCTCTATCTCGGCACCATGTTCGCCCCGATCGAGGACCGCGATGCCCCGGGCAAGGGGTTTACCCACAAATCAGGCGATATCGTCACTATCGCCAACCCCAGGCTCGGCCGTTTGGTCAACCGCATTCGTCCGACCGACCAGTGCGAGCGCTGGACCTTTGGAGCCGGGGCGCTGATGCGCAATCTGGCGGGGCGGCGACTCCTGGGCGGTTGATTGCGCTTGCGACCGCAACATATTGCTGGAACAATCGGTGCGGGGGCGAAGCGGGCTGCGTAAGGCACCGTTTCATCTTCACGAACTTATTGTGCCGGAGATGAAGCGATGAAATATAAAGGTGCCTGCTTTTGTGGAGCCGTGGAGATTGAGGCGGAGGGCGCGCCGGAGGGCATGGGCTATTGCCTTGCCGCTCCTGCCGCTCCTGGTCTGGCGGGCCGGTGAATGCCTTCAGCTTGTGGAAGCCCGAAGCCGTGCGAGTGACCGCGGGGGCCGAGAATGTTGGGATGTATCAGAAGACCCCGGTCAGCGAGCGCCAATTCTGCACCAAGTGCGGTGGGCATCTGATGACCAATCACCCCCCGCTCGGGCTGGTGGACGTCTCCGCGGCGACGATCCCGACGCTGGAATTCGCCCCCGGCGTGCATGTCAACTACAGCGAGACCGTGCTGCCGATGCGCGACGGCCTGCCGAAATTCGCCGATTTCCCGGCGGAATTCGGCGGTTCGGGAAATATGATC
>CAIYPH010000830.1 GCA_903928045.1 uncultured Rhodospirillales bacterium | reverse complement strand
TTGCTTCTTTTTTCAAAAAGAAGCGCTTGCTTCCTTGCTTTCACAGGGAAGGCACCAGCAGCGCTGCCACGTCCGCGACATTGGCGGAGGTGTCGATCTGCCACAGCGCATCGAGCGCCGTACGGGCGCGGGCGGCGCCGAGGACGGGTTCGGCGAGGCCGAGGAATTTCTCTTCCAGGGCGACGTCGGTGAGGGGGTTGGAGGCGGCGCCGTAGGGTTCGGGCATGTAGTGTTCGAACACCCGCCCATCCGTGGTCTCGATGCGGGTTTTGGCGGCGCGTTTGCGGGGGTAGTCGGCCTCGCATTGCGGATCGACGTGAACGTGGACCTTGGCGGTTTGCGCGAGGATGCGGGCGTCGGCGCGTTCGGCGGCGCCGAATTCGTGCAGGCTGGCCTGGCGGCGAACGAGGGTGGCGGCGATGACGAAGGGGAAGGACATTTGCGCGGTGGTCATCTCCGACCAGCCGACCGCGGCGTGGGAGGCGGCGACGGCGTAGGTGCCGAATTCCATGCGGGCGACCTGTTCCGGCGCGAGGTCCTGCTCGGCGAGGATGTGCAGCACGCCGTCGATCGCGGAGTGGATGTGGCGGCAGCAGGCGTAGGGCTTCATGTAGCAATTGGCGATGGCGAAGGCGGATTTCGCGTTGTTGTCGCCGGAATGGAGGATGTCGATGGCGGCGGGGTCGCGGTGGCCGCCGGAGAAGGCGTTGAAGTAGCCGTCCTTGAATTCGAGCACGCCGCGCGGGGCGGGCAGGCCTTCGGCGGTGAGGAGGGCGGCAAGCAGGCCCTCGCGGGCGGCGTGGCCGGGGTGGATGCGCTTCACGTCACCGCCGGCGAGGAAGCTGAACAGTCCGGCGGCGGAGGAGGCGGCGGTGCCGATCGCCTGCTCCATCTGGTCGGCATTGAAGCCGAGCAGGGTGCCGGCGGCGGCGCTGCCGAACACGCCGGCAATTCCGGTGTTGTGGAAGCCGCGCAGGCGGGAGGCGGGATGGCCGGCGGCGGCGATGCGGCAGACGGCCTCGTAGCCGGCGATGACCGCCAGCAGCAGGTCCGCCCCGCTGGCACCGCGCGCGGCGGCCATCGACCAGGCGGCGGGGACGACGACGGTGCCGGGATGGACGGAGCCGGAGCGGTAGCCGTCATCGAGCTCCAGCCCGTGGCCGGAGGTGCCGGCGAGATAGGCCGATGTCAGCAGGTCATATTGCGTGGCGAAACCGGGGACCGGGACATTGCCGGTGCCATGGACGCGGGCGAGCACGCGCTGGGCGATGCCGGTGACCTCCTGGGTGGCGCCGGCGATGACGGCGGCCAGCGTGTCGATGAGGTGGCGCCTGGCGGCGTGCCTTGCGAAGTCATCGACCTGGTTGAGGCGCAGGGTGGCGAGGAAGCCGGCGAGATCGGCGGTGGGGCCGGGCTTGCTGAGGACGGGGTGGAGGGCGAGTTCGTTCATCGGAGTTCTCTTTTTTAGGGTGTTCTTTTTGTGAACAAAAAGAACCAAAAAAACTTTTTATTCCGTTCGATGCCGTTGGCTTGGCTTCGCGGGATGGTTGGGAGCGGTACACACCAAAGTAGGGAAAGTTTTTTGCTTCTTTTTTTCCAAAAAAGAAGCGCTTGCTTCCTTACGACCTCCTCCCCGTGATGGAGGCCGCCATGGCCCTTGGATCGCGCATCGGCCATCGTCCGGCATCCACCTGGGCGAGGAAATCGCCGACGATGCGATTGAACTGGTCGGGGTCCTCGAGGTTGATGCCGTGGCCGCAATTCGGCATCA
>CAIYPH010000829.1 GCA_903928045.1 uncultured Rhodospirillales bacterium | reverse complement strand
GCGCGCATACGCTGGGCGCCATCGAGCTCTCCAATCCCGGCAAGCCACCGCCCAAACGCCACTTTGTCCATACCTGAGATGTTCCCCTGACGCCGGGGAGTAGAATCGCAGATCTCAACAGATGACGCAATAAGAGCGAAACTTTTTCTACCCGTTTGGTGCGGAGTTTTCCAAGGAGACCGCGAAGCAAACGGATAGAAGTTTTTTGGTTCTTTTTTTCAAAAAAGAACCGCTTACTTCTTCTTTGGGATCATCCCCGACAAATCATTGCCGTTCACCGTGACTTTCTGATCGGCATATTCGATCCGCCACACCGTCTCGTTGCCTGAGACCTCGCCAAGGCCCTTGAGCATCAGCAGCACTGGCGCCGCAGCGGCGGCCTCCGGCACCTGGCGCAGGGTGCGCAACAGGGCGTCGAGGCCGGTCATCCGCAGTTCCGCCGTACCGCCGATGTCATCCGCCGCGGCAATCTTGAGTTCACCGGCACCGCGCAGCCGGGCGATCCCGAGGTCGATATCGAGATCGTCGAGCGCGATGGTCGCGGGATTGGCTGAGAGCAGCTCCTGCGCTTCGCCCTGAAGGTCGGCGTCGTCGTGGCCTGCGACGTCGATCGCGCGACCGAGGAAGGCCAGAACCTCGGACTTCGCAATTCCGGTCAGGCGTGGGGCGACCGCGATCCGGCGGGGGATGAGCTGGCGGATCGGCCCCTGCGGGATCAGCGCGGACTGCAATCCGGAGAATTCCAGCCGCAGGCCGAATTCCGCTTTGCCGCCGGGGGCCGCCATGCGCGAGGCGAGGCTCACCCGGTCGAGCTGTCCTCCGCCGGCGCCGCCCGCCACCGTGAGGCCAGACCAGGTCTGCTCGGTCTCCAACCGCACGAACACGGCCGTCATGCTGTCAAGCACCGCATGCAGCAATTGCCGTTGCCCCGGGGTTGGCCCCTCCGGATTGTCACCCTTGACGCCATCGGGGCGCGCCATCAGGTCGCCGGCCAGCAAGGCCAGGCTTCGCACCGTGGCGGCGGCATTGGCGGGGTTGATGCCGACGCCCTTGGTGGTGGCGTCGATCTCACGCGCGGTGATACGCATCTCCTGCCCGTCCGGCATGACCTGTGTGGCAGCATATCCGGTCATGCGCATGCGATCGGCCGTGTCGATATAGCCCTCGCCCGCCGGCTCCCAGGTAGTGCTGTAGTCGAACGCTCCGATCCGCGTGATCGAGGGGCCACTCGGGCCGGCGAATTCCTCCACGATATTGGCCAGCTTCGCTTCGAAGCGCGAGGCCGTGCGATAGGACGGGTCGAATACTCCGCGCGCCTGCTGCTGGCCGATCGCCATCGAGAACAGCTTGGCGCCGCCCTGCGGCAAGGCGACGCTGATCATCGCGGGCATCCGGTAGTCCTCGATCGCCCAGCGCCCGCCATCCAGCGGCCGGATGGCGGCGGTTACCGGCGTGTCGTAGGTGATGTTCACCTGCGATAGCGCAATGGCCGTGACTTCGAGCCGATACGCGTCGCCCGCCGCCAGCACCCGCAGCGGAACGGACTCGGGGGCAACGAGCGGCGCAAGCAGGCCTGCCACCCAGCCGCGCAGATCGCGCTGCAGCGCCGCGGCCGCCTCCTCCGTCACCGCGGCGCGTGCCGGCATGGCGAGCGCCAAGGCCATTCCAGTCCACGCCAAACCGGCTGTTGCGCGTCGCATATCATCTCTCCGAAGGGGTGGACGTCGCTATAGCGCATCCGAGCCATCCGCGGCAGCCATGCGACGGAGATGTGAGTACCGTGCACTTCGGTTAACGGGGGGCTCGCCAGATCGCCAGGGAATGCCATATGTGCAATGCAACATTCGCCGGGGGACGTCTCCCGCGGCGCTGCCCGGGGTGATCCGATGCGTCTTGCCGTTCTGCTGCTCCTCAGCCTGGTGATGACCGGTCAGGCCGCCGCCCAGTTCGGCCCCGCCGGGCCACCGGCGGTGGGGGTGATGACGATGAAGAGGAGCGCCGTCACCGAAACACAGGATTTCGTTGGCCGTATCCAGGCGACCGACAAGGTCGACATCGTCGCCCGCGTCTCCGCCACGATCGTGGAGCGCGCCTTCATCGAGGGCGCCGAGGTCGCCGAGGGCGATCTGCTCTACCGGCTCGAGCGCCCGCCCTTCGAGGCCGACCTCGCCGCCAAGCAGGCGACCGTCGCGCAGATGACCGCCCTGCTGCGCAACGCCACCATCGCCCTCGCCCGCTCCCAGGCGCTGCAGAACACCCCGGCCGGCCAACGGGCACAGTTCGACGACGCGGTGGCACAGCAGGCCAGTTACACCGCACAGCTCAAGGCCGCCGAGGCCCAGGCGCGGATTTCCGCGATCAATCTCGGCTATACCGAGATCCACGCCCCGGTCGCCGGAAAAATCGGCCGCTCCGCGCTCGCCATCGGCAACCTCGTCACCCCGGCCTTCGGACCCCTGGTCAGCATCGTCAGTCAGGACCCGATGTACGTGCTGTTCCCCGTCCCCACCCGCACCGCCACAGCGCTGCGCGACCGCTACGCCGGCGAGGGCGGATACGCCGCGGTGGCGGTCCGCCTTCGGCTGCCGGACGGCACCGTGCATGGCTCGACCGGGAAGATCGACTACGCAGATCCCTCGGTCACCCCCGGCACCGACACCATCATGCTGCGCGCCCGCGTGCCCAATCCGCTGCGCAAGGGCGCCAAGCCCGGCGAGCCGGGCAACCGGGACCTGGTGGATGGCGCCTTCGTCACCGCCTCCGTCGAGGGCATCGCGCCGATCCAGGCCATCGCCGTGCCCCGCGCCGCGGTCGCGCAGGACCAGCAGGGCGCCTTCGTCTACGCGGTGGACGAGGCCAGGAAGGTGCAGCTCCGCCGCGTCCAGCTTGGCGCGCCACAGGGCACGCTTGTGCTGGTGACCGGCGGGCTGAAGGAGGGCGAAACCGTCATCGTCGACGGCATCCAGCGCGTCCGTCCGGGCATCGAGGTGAACCCGCTGCCCGCCGGCGCCCCTCCGCCCGGCGCCCCCATTGCCCCGAAGCCGGCCGGCTGAGCCGATGTTCTCCGCCATCTTCATTGACCGGCCGCGGCTGGCGATCGTCATCGCCATCGTCACCACCATGGCCGGGCTGATCGGCATGCTGCGCATCCCCGTCGCGCAGTTCCCCGATATCGTGCCGCCGCAGGTCCAGGTCTCCACCCGCTACCCCGGCGCCGCCGCCGCCGTGGTCGAGGCGACCGTGGCCCAGCCGCTGGAGGCGCAGGTCAACGGCGTCGACCAGATGCTCTACATGAAGTCCAACAGCTCCAACGATGGCAGCTACGGGCTCACCGTCACCTTCGCGCCCGGCACCAACCCGGACATCGCGACGGTGAACGTCAACAACCGCGTCCAGGCCGCCCTCGCCCGCCTGCCGGCCGAGGTGCAGCGCAGCGGGCTGGTGGTGCAGAAGCGCTCCTCGGCCATCCTGTCCTTCCTGCAGTTCTACAGCGAGGCCGACGCCGCCGGGAACCCCAAGCAGACCCCGCTGTTCATCAGCAACTACGTTACCATCAACGTGCTCGACGCGATCTCCCGCGTCCCCGGCGTCGGTCAGGCCTTCGTGTTCGGCGCGCAGGACTACTCGATGCGCATCTGGCTCGACACCGCCCGCATGATCGAACTCGGCCTCGCGCCGTCGGATGTCATCGGGGCGATCCAGGCGCAGAACGTGCAGGCCGCGGTCGGCCGCCTCGGCGCGAATCCGGCACCCGACAGCCAGCAGATCCAGATCAACCTGCAAACCAAAGGCCGCCTGGCCGACCCCGCGGAGTTCGGCGCCATCATCCTGCGCGCCAATGCCGACGGCTCGGTGCTGCGGGTGCGCGATGTCGCCCGCGTCGAGTTGGGCGCCGCCAGTATGGACACCGAGAGCCGGCTGAACGGCAACCCCGCCATCTCCATCGGCATCTTCCTCGCCCCCGGCGCCAACGCGGTGGACACCTCCAAGCGCGTCGCCACCACGCTCGACAAGCTGGCCGCCCGCTTCCCCGAGGGCATGAAGAAGATCGTCTTCTACGACAGCTCCACGTTCGTCTCGGATACCATCCGCGAGGTGATCAAGACCCTCGGCGAAGCCTTCATCCTCGTCGTCATCGTGGTCTTCCTCTTCCTCGGCAATCTGCGCGCCACCATCATCCCAATCGTCGCCGTGCCCGTGAGCCTGATCGGCACCTTCGCCGTGCTGCTGGTGATCGGCTTCACCGCCAACACCGTCACCCTCCTGGCAATGGTGCTGGCGATCGGCATCGTCGTTGATGACGCGATCGTGGTGGTGGAGAACGTCGAGCGCGTGCTGGAGGACGAGCCGCATCTCTCGCCGCGCGAGGCCGCCAAGAAGGCGATGACGCAGATCACCGGCCCGATCATCGCGATCTCGCTGGTGCTGCTCTCGGTGTTCGTCCCCATCGGCTTCATCCCCGGCCTTTCCGGCCAATTGTTCCGCCAGTTTGCCGTCACCATCAGCGTCGGCATGATCATCTCGGCGACCAACGCGCTGACCCTGTCGCCCGCGCTCTGCGGCGTCTTCCTGCGCCACACCGACAAGAACCGGGGCATCATGGGCCGCGTGCTGCGCGGCATCGATGGCACGCGCGATCTCTATGCCGGCGGCGTGCGCCGTCTGGTGCGCGTCGCGATCATCGCCATCCCGCTGATCGGCGGCTTCGGCGCCGGCATCTGGGGCCTCTCGCTGATCACCCCCGGCGGCTTCCTGCCGGAGGAGGACCAAGGCGCCTTCTTCATCCCCGTCCAGTTGCCCGATGGCGCCTCGGTCGGCCGCACCCGCGCCGTGGTGGCGCAGATCGAGGGGCTGCTGAAGCAGATCCCGCAGGTCGAGAAGACGCTGGCCATCGTCGGCTTCTCCTTCCTCGACAGCTCCGCCCAAAGCAACGCCGCCTTCATGGTGGTGGGCCTCAAGCCCTTCGCCGATCGCGCCACCGCCGCCGACAGCGTGCAGGCGGTGATCGGCCGCGTGTTCGGCGGGCTACAATCGGTACGCGGCGCCATTGCCTTCCCGCTCAACCTGCCGCCAATCATCGGCCTCTCCACCGGCGGCGGCTTCACCTACCAGATGCAGAACCTCGAGGGCCGCGAGCCCGCCGAAATGGCCAGCGTGCTCGGCGGATTGATGGGCGCGGCGAATTCCGACCCGCGGCTGACGCGGGTATTCTCCACCTTCTCGGCCACCACGCCGATGCTCTATCTTGATATCGACCGCGACAAGACGCAGGCGTTGGGCCTCGCGATGAGCGATGTTTTCAACGCCCTCCAGGCCACCCTCGGTGGCATCTACGTGAACGATTTCAACCTGTTCGGCCGCGTCTGGCAAGTCAACGTCCAAGGCGAGGCGGCGGACCGCACCGACATCGAGTCAATCTGGAAAATCCAAGTCCGCAACCGCCAGGGCGGCATGGTACCGCTGCGCGCCATCGCCGATAACCGCATCGTGCTCGGCCCGCAGACCATCAGCCGCTACAACAACTACCGCACCATCACTTTGCTCGGCTCGCCCCGCCCCGGCATGTCCTCGGGCGACGCACTGCTGGCGATGGAGGACGTCTCCACCCGCGCCCTGCCCGCCGGCTACGACTACGAATGGACCGACACCTCCTACCAGGAGAAACTCGCCGCCGGGCAGACCGGCCCGATCCTCGCGCTCGCCGTGCTGTTCGCCTACCTCTTCCTGGTCGGGCTCTACGAAAGCTGGGTGATCCCCATCCCCGTGCTGCTCTCGGTCGCGGTCGGCGTGTTCGGCTCCTATGCCGGGCTCTGGCTGACCGGCAAGCCGCTCGACCTCTATGGCCAGATCGGCCTCGTCGTGCTGATCGCCCTCGCGGCCAAGAACGGCATCCTGATCGTTGAATTCGCCAAGGAGCAGCGCGAAGGCGGCATGGCCATCCGCGAAGCCGCGGTGCTCGGCGCCCGCATGCGGTTCCGCGCGGTGATGATGACCTCGATCGCCTTCGTGCTCGGCCTCGTCCCTCTCGTTACCGCCCAGGGCGCCGCCATGCTGTCCCGCCGCTCGGTCGGCCTGCCGGTCTTCGCCGGCATGATCGCGGCGAGCGCCATCGGGATTTTCCTCATTCCGATGTTGTACGTGACGTTCCAGTCGCTCCGCGAGGCAACATCTAGACGTGCCGCTGGGAAGTAGGGAAGCGCTCCTTTTTTGAAAAAAAGGAGCAAAAAACTTTTCTTCCTTTGGTGTGTGCCGCTCCCACTTATCCGCGGGACGTACGCCAACGGCATGGGTGGAGCAAAAAGTTTTTTTGGTTCTTTTTGTTCACAAAAAGAACACCCTTCCTAGCCGTCTCGAATCACGGCAGCGGCGTGAACTTCAGGTCCTTGAACGGCACCACCTTGTCGGTGCGGCTCATCTTGATGTCAACGGCGGTCTGAATCCCGGCCATCGGGGCGGCGTAAAACCAGGCCAGTGCGGATGATGCAGCGTGGGATGGCAAGGGGCCCGATCGGGCCCCTTGCCATGTCGT
>CAIYPH010000828.1 GCA_903928045.1 uncultured Rhodospirillales bacterium | reverse complement strand
CGCTCGAAGCGGAGGAAGGTGCGCTGGAGGTAGGACTGGAAGGGGATGATGAGGTACGAGCGGCGGTCGCCCAGGGGGAAGTAGAACAGCCGGGCCAGCCCCAGAAGGAGGGCGCGCAACGCCGCCGCGAGTTTCGCGGGCGTGAGGGGCGCGGGGTCGGTCAGATCGACGTTCATAGATGTTGTATATAGTGTCGATCGAGTTAGGTCAAGGGCAAAATTCGGGATCGGACTATTTTTTTTGCGAGCCCCCGCGCGACCGTGGAAGTGGGCGCGGGGACATGTCGGGCCATGGCGGTGGAGGGCGGGGAGGGGTGGCGGGGGCGGGTTAGTTTGGCACGGGGACGCCGAGGGTTCGGGCGAGGGTGGCGAGGCTGTTCCAGGTGTCGGTTTGCATGGGGATGCCGTCGCGGCGGCGGGTTTCGCGGGTGCGGTGTTCCGCTTCGCCGGGGGCCAGCACCTCGGTGACGCCGGCGGCGGGGCGGGAGGATTTGACGTAGGCGGCGAAATCCTTGGCTTGGGCGATGAAGTCCCGGGCGCCGAAATGGGCGGGGTCCAGGTAGATGGAGAACATGCCGTTGCTGATGAGGCCGCGCTTGCCGCCGGGGACGGGGCCGGAGGCGCCGCCGCCGGTGAGGATGCCGCCGAGGATGTCGCACATGAAGGCCAGCGCGCTGCCTTTGTGTTCGCCGAAGGCGCGGATGGCGCCGTCGCCGTTTTTGGGGTCGCGCGGGCCGCCTTCGGTGAGGGGGCCGTAGAGGGTTGCGGGGTCGGTTGAGAGGTCTCCGGACGCGGTGATGAGGGCGCCGGCGGGGAGGGGTTTGCCGCCGCGGGAGGCGACGAGGACCTTGCCTTCGGCGACGAGGGAGGTGGCGAAATCGAGCAGGAGGTGGGGTTCGCCGGCGGCGCCGGGGGCGCAGACGCAGAAGGGGTTGGTGGAGAAGCGGCGATCGGTGCCGCCGAAGGGGGCGACGAGTTCGCCGTTTTCGACGTTGACGAAGTGGATGGAGACCAGGCCGGCCTCGGCGGCGCGTTCACCCCAGTCGCCGATGCGGCCGATGTGGCCGGATTTGCGGAGGGCGACGATGCACATGCCGGCGGATTTGGCTTTGGTGATGCCGAGATCGACGGCCTGGGGGCCGACGGTCTGGCCGAAGCCGTACTGGCCGTCGACGACGGCGTGGGTGGGGGATTGGGCGACGATGTCGATGGTGACGTCTTTGAAGACCCGGCCGTCCTGCACGTATTCGACGTAGCGGGGGGTGCGGATGACGCCGTGGGAATCGTGGCCGGTGAGGTTGGCGGAGACGAGGTGGTGGGCGATGCGGTCGGCCTCGGGGGAGGAGACGGTGGCGGCGCGGAAGATGTTGGCGACGAAGGGTTCGAGCGTGTCAACGGGGACGAGGCGATCGTTGGGGGCCATGGTAGTTTCCTTGGGGGCGTTTGCGGGGAGGGTAAACGCGGTGGCCGGGGGCTGCCAAGGAGGGGAGGGAGAGTGTTCTTTTTGTGAACAAAAAGAACCGAAAAAACTTTTGGCTCTATTCTCGTATTCTATGCGTAGGTCTGAATTGCGGCGTTGAGACATGCTCTTGGTGTTGGGTTGAGGCGGATGGTGGCGAGGTGGAACCACTTCAGGTAGCTGTCGAGGTATTTTGAGGCGACTCCGCGATGG
>CAIYPH010000827.1 GCA_903928045.1 uncultured Rhodospirillales bacterium | reverse complement strand
GCACGCGCTGGACCTGCTGCGCACCGAGACGGTGCCCGACATCGCCCGCCTCGATGCCCGCCGCGCGGCGATGAAGCGCCGGCTGTGGATCGGCGCCTTGCGCACCCCGCTGTCGCTCAAGCTCAAGCTGCTCGACCCGACCCGGATGCTCAGTCTGCTGATGCCCTGGTTCGGCTGGATTTTCAGCCCCGCCGGCATGCTGCTGTGGCTCGCGGTAGTCGCCACTGGCGCGGTGATCGGCGCGATGCACTGGGGCGAACTGACCGCCGATGTGTCAGACCGCCTGCTCAGCACCGAGAACCTGCTGCTGGCCGGCGCCGTCTACCCCCTGGTCAAGGTGCTGCACGAGCTCGGCCACGGCCTGGCGCTGCGCCGTCTCGGCGCGGAGGTGCGCGAGATCGGCATCCTGTTCGCCGCCTTCATCCCGGTGCCCTACGTCGATGCCAGCGCCTCCGCGGTGCTGGAACGCCGGCGAGACCGGATGATGGTCGGCGCGGCCGGCATCCTGGTCGAGATGTTCCTCGGCGCCATCGCGTTGTTGATCTGGTCGCAGGCCGAGAGCGGAGTGCTCAGGGCGATCTGCTACAACGTGGTGATGATCAGCGGCTTCTCCACCCTGCTGTTCAACGGCAACCCCCTGCAGCGCTACGACGGCTACTATATCCTGACCGACCTGCTCGGCATGCCCGGCCTCGGCATGCGCTCGGCGCAATATCTCGGCGGCCTGTTCCGCCGCCACCTGATGGGCGACGCCGCGGCCGCGGTGCCGGTCACCACCCCGGCGGAACGCTGGTGGTTCGCGCTCTACGCGCCGGCCTCGTTCATCTACCGGCTGTCGCTGATGCTGGTGATCTCCTTCTACGTCGCCGAGCGCTATCCAGGGTTTGGGCTGATCCTCGCCGTTTGGTCCGTGATCGGCTACTTCGCGGCCCCGGTCGGCGGGTTGATCGCCTTCGTCCGCAAATCCGAAGCCGTGACCCGCCAGCGCGGGCTGATCGGGCTTGGCGCGCTGACGGGCGCCGTGGCCGTGCTGCTGTTCGCCGTGCCGGTGCCGCGCGCGGTGATCGCCCAGGGCGTGGTGATGATGCCCGACGACGCCGGTGTGCGCCCCCAGGTCAACGGCGTCGTCGCCGGCCTGCTCGCCACCCCCGGGGGCCCCGTCACCCAGGGCCAGCCGCTGGCCCGGCTCGATGAACCCGAGGTCGACGCCAAGGTGCGCCGCGGCGTTGCCCGCCTCGCCGAGCTGCGCGCCCAGCTCACCGAAGCCCAGGCGACCGAGCCAGGCCGCGCCGGCCCGATCCGCGAGATGCTGGTGCAGGCGCAGCACGAGCAGCAGGAGGCCGAGCGCGACCAGGCTGCCCTGGTGGTGCGCAGCCCCGCCGCCGGCACTTTCCTGGTGCCGCAATCCGGCGACCTGCCGGGCCGCTACATGCCGCGCGGCCAGGCCTTCGCCACCATATGGGACCCCGGCCGCGCCGTGATCCGCGCCGTCACCCCCCTCAGCGACATCGCCCTGCTGCGCACCGCCCTGCGCGAGACCACCCCCGGCGTCACCGTGCGGCCCGGCTGGGACGTAATGCAGAGCCTGCCTGCCGACGTGCTGCGGCTGGTGCCGGAGGCGACCGACCTGCTGCCCAGCGGCGTGCTGGCGATCGAGGGCGGCGGCCCGTTCGCCGCCCAGCACGATCGCGACGGCCAGGCGCGGATGGCCGAGCCGGGCTTCGAGATCCAGCTGCGCACGCATGACCCGCTGCCCGAGACCTTTCTCAACGGCCGGATGCATGTCCGCTTCGCCCTGCCGCCCGAGCCGCTCGGCCTGCAACTCTGGCGCAGTGTGCGCCTGGTGTTCCTCCGGCGGCTGCATGCGTAGCCCCCCCTCCCTCGCGACCGCCCTGCTGCTCGCAGCGCTGCCCGCCGCGGCGGCCCACGCCGCCATGCTGCCCGATGCCCCCTGCCAGGTCACCGCGAGCGAGCGCAGTGAAATCGCCGCTTTGGTGCCCGGCGTGCTCTCCGAGGTGCTGGTCGATCGCGGCAGCCGCGTCGTCAAGGGCCAGGTTCTCGCGCGGCTGCATGCCGAGATCGAGCAGGCGCAATACAACCTCGCGAAAATCCGCGCCGCCGCCGATGCCGCCCTGCGCCAGCGCCGCGCCCGCCTGGCGATGACCGAGCGGACCCTGGCCCGCAATCGGGACCTGCTGGCCAAGCGCGTTATCTCCGAGCAGGACCTGGACCAGATCACCACCGATCACGCCATCGCCGCCCAGGATGTCGCCGCCGCGCAGGAGGCGATGAACCAGGCCCGGGCCGAGCTCGAAACCGCCCAAGCCGCGGTCGCGGTGCGCGAGATCCGCAGCCCGATCGACGGCGTGGTAACCGAGCGCGCGCTGCATCCCGGCGAACGCGCCGGAGACAAGCCAGTCCTGGTGGTGCAGAAGCTCGACCAACTCTACGCCGAGGCCGTGCTTCCGGCCGCTTTCCGGGCCGGGCTGCATGTCGGCTCCCAGGCCCGGCTCGGTTTCGAGCTGCCCGATCTGGCGCCCCGCGTGGTGGCGATCGACCTGATCGACCCCGTGATCGACCCGAAAACCGACATGTTCACCGTGCGGATGACCATCGCCAACGCCGATCTGGCGCTCCCCGCCGGCATCAAATGCCGCATCGATGTCGGACCCACGCCATGACCCGGCATTGGCTCCGCTCCCTCTCCGCCGTCCTGCTCGCCACCCCCCTGATGGCCGCGGCGGCGCCGCCGCAATCCGGCGAGGGCGTCGCCGATCTGCTGGTGCGCGCCCTGCAATCGAGCCCCGCCATCGGCACCGCCAATGCGCTGCAGGTCGCCGCCGACCGCGCGCTGGTCGACGCCCTGCTGGGCTTCGCGCCCCGGGCAAGCTGGTCGTTCGACAACTCCAACGAGCGCCTCAACGTCAAGCGCTCCAGCTCGAGCATCTATCACGTCGGCGTCAGCAGCTTCAGCAATTATGGCCAGACCCTCCAGGTCGTGCAGCCGGTGCTCGACCCACGGCTGTTCGCCCAGTTGCACGGCTCGCGCTTCACCGCCAAACGCAGCCAGGCCGAGGCCGACGCCACCCGTCAGCGCGTGATCTTCGAACTCATCCAGGCCTATCTGATCACCCTCGGCTCGGCCGACGCGCTGGTGGTGGCGCGCGCGGAGGAGACCTCGCTCGCGCTGCAGCAGGAGCAGATGAAGCTGCGGGTCGAGCGCGGCATCGCCAGCCAGGTCGACCTCGACGAGGTCACCTCGCGGCTGATGCAGAGCCGGGCCCAGCGTCAGGCGGCATCCACCACCCTGACGCAGTCCTTCGCCACGCTGGAGCACCGGGTCTCCGGCACCGTCGCGGCGGTGCTGCCGCTCGGCGGTCCCCTGCCGATGCCGCCCCCCCTGCCGGCCGACGTCGAAAGCTGGGTGGCCTCGGCGCGCGAGCGCAATCCCGAGGTCCTCGCGCTGAAAAACGCCGCGGGCGAAGCCTGGGCCACCTTCGAGGCCCAGGGCGCCGCCCTCGCGCCGCGGCTCGAGTTCACCTACACGGCCAACCGCTCCGAAACCGGCGGTTCGGTCTATGGCGGCGGCTCGCTGACCGCCGACCAGACCTGGCTGCTGCGCCTGACCGT
>CAIYPH010000826.1 GCA_903928045.1 uncultured Rhodospirillales bacterium | reverse complement strand
CGGCAGCATCGACTCGTAGACGGCCGTGATCTGGTGCGGCAGCGGTTCCACGTTCGACGTGTGTACCGCCATCATCGGATCGAACAGGTGGGCCAGGTTGATCCGGTAGGCCTCGGCCGCGAGCTTGAAGTCTTCGCCGGGGGCGTCGAATGCCCAAGGGCGACCGGCCTCGGCCAGGGACAGCTTGGCTTCGTCGGTGCGGAACAGCATCCGCTCCAGCAGCTTGCCGTCGGCGGTCTTGTAGTAGACAGTCAGGGCGTTGTCACCGACCGGCTCGGTGGTGACGATGCGCACCACCTGCCCTGGCTCCAGGCCCGAGATGGCTGCGTTCTTCTGAATCTGTTCAAGCTTCAGCACGGTGTGCCCCTTGTCGTTCCGGTCCCGGTGGATCAGGGCTTGCGCCGGTTGTACGGCGACTGGTTGGTGGGCTTGAGCGAGACGCTTTTCTCGCCGGCCTTGGCGCGAACGGCGTCTTCCGTGCGCCCCAGCTTCAAGCCGATGATGCGCGTGGGAGTGTTCTCTTTCGCCAGCTGCTTGAGTTGAGTGACCGCCGCCGGCGTCCAGCTCTTGCCGTGGTTAGCGGGGACTTTAGCCATTGTTGGGCTCCTTTACATGCTGACGATAGACGGCGTTGCAGAAACGGGTGCAAGTCACAGCCTTCACGTATCGATGCTGGGTTCGCTGTAGCCAGGCGCGAGAATCAGGTTGGTGACTCCGTAGAGCGCCTGCCGGTTCTTCAGCCAGAGGTAGTTTTCGCCGCCGCGAAGGCTGTGATCCGGTGTGCAGTCCACGTTCCAGCGCCGAAGCATGTATCCAACAAGCGCGGCGCGGACACGAATGACCAGCGTGCCGTCGGTCATGCCGTACTCGGCCTCGATGGTGTCCGGGTTCCTCATGTTTGCGGGGTGCGGCACCAGCTCCAGCTCGACGATCCGGTTCCACTGGATGTCGTGCTCCGGCAGCTCCTCGTCAACGATCGGCTCGCCATCGAAGCGGGCATCGGCGATGCGGGCCAACACGAAGTCGCGGAACTCGTGGGAGCGCCTGTCGTGCGCGCGGACATGCCACCGACTACCGCTGTCGGCGAGTGCGAACGGAACGATGACGCGCGATGTCATGCCGCTGCTCACCGCCCGATAGCTGATCTGGACGGGTGACTTACGGTGGATCGCACGCGTGATCACCGACAGGACCTCAAGGTCCGGGTCGTTGATCTCAGCTGCCGGCTCAGACGGGATCAGCGGGCGTTGTCGTGTGGGCTCGTGGTCACCGTATCCCCGCGTCAACCAAGCAAGGACACGGGACGGCGAGAAGTCGAAGAGCGGCCTGAACAACTCGGCACGCACGTAGACCTTGTTCTTGCTGTCGTAGTCGAGGTTGCCGGGCGCGAGATTCTTGTAGGCGGCCAGGTCGCGCGTAGCCGC
Organism: uncultured Rhodospirillales bacterium; assembly: GCA_903928045.1. The sequence goes on along the minus strand of CAIYPH010000826.1, from coordinate 535 downwards.
GGCGGCCTGTATCCCGAAGCGCCCAAAAAGGTCCTGGCGACGTACCTCGCCCAGGAACCGAACGCGCAACTCCATGAATGCCAAGCGGTCGCGCTGGGCCCGAGTTAGGTCGTGAAGTTCGGATGCCATGTCAGCTGGGGTCTTGGACGGGGTTCAATGCGCCTGCAATGCAGGCTCGGTCAGGGGTCGATGCGGTCAACATACGATCCAGATGCTACCATACGACTTTAAATAAGTCGAACTTCCGTCTTACATCGATTTGTACTAACATCTCGCCTGCAATGAACGAACGTCAATACATCGTCCTTGCCGGCCGGAACCGCACGGCGATCAGCCGCACGCTCAGGACGAGCGCCTCCACGGCAGCGTCCGTCCTTGTGGCCGTCGCGCTCGCGGAGATCGGCCCGGCTAGCGCTCTGGGCCTTTCACGCTCCATTCCAGGGGAGTGCCACTGAAGATGTTGGAGGTACTGGAGGAACCAAATTCGTCAAGTCTGTTGCGGGTCCTGACGCTGGATGGCGGCGGCGCCAAGGGG
>CAIYPH010000825.1 GCA_903928045.1 uncultured Rhodospirillales bacterium | reverse complement strand
CGGCCTCGCCGATGCCATCGCGGCCGACGGCCCCGCCGCGGTGGCGGCACTGGCGCAGAGCCTCCCCCCCTTCAGCCTGGCCCCCCATCGCGCGGCGATCGACCGCTGCTTCGGCCAGGACAGCGTGGCGCAAATCGTCGCCGCGCTCGAGGCGGAAGGCACCGACTGGGCGGCCGAGTCGCTGGCCGCGCTCCGCCACGGCTCCCCCTCCGCGGTGCTGTGGTCCTTCGCGGCCATCCGGCGCGGCGCCACGCTCAACCTGCGCGGCGCGCTCGCCGCCGAGCTGGCACTGACGCGCAAAATCTCCGTCCACCCCGAATTCCACGAAGGCGTGCGCGCCATGCTGGTCGACAAGGACCGAACACCGAAATGGTCCCCCGCCCGCCTCGAGGATGTCGACGCAGCCGCGATCGACGCGGTGTTCGCATGAGCCGCCTGGCGCTCGCCCTGCTGGCGGCGGCCCTGCTCGCCGGCCCGGCCGCGGCACAAACCCCGCTCGCCGCCCCCGGCAAACCCGGCTGGACCCCGGCGGGCAATGACTGCTTCGTGTGGAACCGCGCCCCGGCGGCCGACGAGACCGCCTCCTGGTCGGGCCCTTGCGTCAACAAGCGCGCCTCCGGGCGCGGCCTGCTGGTCTGGCGCGCCGGCGAAGGCGAGCAGCGCTACGAGGGCGAGATGCGTGACGGCCACCTCAACGGCCGCGGCAAATACGTCTTCTCCCTCAACACCTCCTACGAGGGCGACTTCAAGGACGACGATTTCGACGGCAAGGGCGTCATGGTCGAGCCCGGCGTGCGCTACGACGGCGCCTGGAAGGCCGGCCGCAAGAACGGCCGCGGCCTGCTCTCCACCATGAACGGCGACCGCTACGATGGCGATTTCCTCGATGATGCCATGACCGGCAAAGGCATGCTGGTGCTGTCCGACGGCCGCAAATACGAGGGCGCCCTGAAGGAAGGGCTGCCGGAAGGGCAGGGGACCCTCACCGACCCCGCCGGCACCGTCAACGGCACCTGGAAAGCCGGCTGCTTCAACGACGGCAAAAACAAGGTGGCCTTCGGCGTCAGCCCCTCGGCCTGCCCATAACCGATCAAAAAAGGATCACCGCGATGCGCATGAAGGCCGCCATTCTCCGCGAACAGGGCCGGCCGCGGCCCTATGCGCAGTCCATCGCCATGTCGATCGAGGAGGTCGACCTGCTGCCCCCCGGCCCCGGCGAAGTGCTGATCGAGGTGGCCGCCGCCGGCCTCTGCCATTCCGACCTCTCCGCCATCGAAGGCCTCCGCCCGCGGCCGCTCCCCGTCATCATCGGCCATGAAGGCGCCGGCATCGTGCGCGACATCGGCGCGGGCGTCGCCGACCTCAAGCCCGGCGATCACGTCATCACCGTCTTCGCCGCCTCCTGCGGAGTTTGCCGCTACTGCGTCGCCGGCCGCCCCAATATCTGCCCCGCCGGCAACGCCGCCCGTGCCGCCGGCACCCTCAGGTCCGGCACCCGCCGCCTCTTCCAGGACGGCAAGCCCATCAACCACGGCAGCGGCCTCTCCCTCTTCGCCCAATTCGCCGTCATCGACCGCCGCTCGGCCGTCAAGATCGACCAGGACATCCCCCTCGATGACGCCGCGATCTTCGGCTGCGCCGTGATGACCGGGGCCGGCGCCGTCATCAACACGGCTGGCCTCAAGGCCGGCGAGGATATCGGCATCGTCGGCCTCGGCGGCGTCGGCATGAACGCCCTCTTCGCCGCCGTCTCCGCCGGCGCCGGGCGCATCGTCTGCGTCGATGCCAGCCCCGAAAAACTCGCCCTCGCCCGCCAATGGGGCGCCACCGACACCTTCCTCGCCACCGACCCCGCCTGCGCCGACCAGGTCCGCGCCGCCACCTCCGGCGGGCTCGACAAGGTCGTGGAGGCCGCCGGCGTGATGAAGGCCGTCGAACTCGCCTACGCCATGACCGGCCTCGGCGGCTGCGTCGTCTGCGCCGGCCTGCCCGACGGCAAATCCCGCCACGCCTACCTCCACGCCGATCTCGTCAGCAGCGAACGCGAAATCCGCGGCAGCTACATGGGCAGCTGCGTCGCCGAACGCGACATCCCCCGCCTCCTCGCCCTTTACCGCCGCGGCAAACTGCCGGTCGATCGGCTGAAAAGCGGCTACCTGCCGCTGGAAGGCATCAATGCGGGGTTCGACCGGCTCGCGGATGGGAGCGTGCTGCGGCAGATTTTGCGGCCGAATGGGTAGGGTTAAGGTGTTCTTTTTGTGAACAAAAAGAACCAAAAAAACTTTTTTATCCGTTTCATGCCGTTGGCTTACGCCTCCTGGAGACAGGGGGGTGGGGGCATGAGGTGAAATATTTACTAACTTCGCGTTTTTATGTTTGACATTTTGGGGCGCCGGCGCTATAACGCGTCGCATGAACAAACCCGCCCCCTCCTCCGTCCTGGACGCCGCCGCGATGGCACGGCGCCTGAGCGCGCTCGCGCTCTGGTTCGCCACGCTGCTCGCCCGGATTCTGCCCGGGTCCGCGAAGCGCAGGGCGGAGCTGGAGATGTGGCAGTACATCGAGGCGACGATGGCCCAGTTCGCCGAACTGCTGGAACGCCACGCCGCCGGTGAGCTTGTTCCGGCGCACCCCACCCGCAAACCGTCGCGCCGCCCCTCCCGCCCGGCTTCCGCGGACACCCGGACTCCGCGCGCGCAACCCGCGCGCCAAAACCCGAGCGCGCGCCCCGCGCCGCAACCGCCCCAATCCGCAACGCCCTGGCACCGCGCGCCCATAAATACGCCAAGTCTGGCGCGAACCCACCCTGTAACGCCATCTTTCTCAAAAATGAGTTGCTTGACGAACAGGCATACCCACGCCCTAATAGTTACGATTATTTAACAAACCACCCGCCCGCGCCGACACCCCCTACCCCCCCAAAGCCGCCACCGCCAGATCCGCCGCCAGCCGCGCCCCCCGCCGTTCCGGATCGCCGGAGGGGTCATAGGCCGCGAGTCCGAGGCACCGCAGCGGCACCGCGCGCGCCGCGGCGGCGACGGAGGCCAGGAGTGCGGCGCGGCTGGGCCAGTAGGGGGCGGGGGTGAGGGCGCCGGGCAGTTCGTCAGGCCCGGCGACGTCGAGGTCGATATGCATATACCACCCCGGCGCGGCGCCGGCGCGCGGCGCGAGCAGGGCGGTGGTCCGGCTACCGGCGTCGGCCCCCATGGCATCGGCGTCAAGCCGGGCGATGGGGTGGGTGTCGAGGGCGTGTTCCTCTTCGGCATCGAGGTCGGATGCCCCGATCAACGCGGCGGCCTCGGCCCGCACGGGCGAAGCGAGCCCCGCGGCCTCCCGCCAGTCGGCGAATTCCCAGCCGAGGCAAACGGCATAGGGCATCCCGCCGAGCAGTCCGGTCCCGGTGGTCGCCAATGTGTGCATGTCGCCATGCGCATCATACCAGGCGATCCCCGCCCCCCCACACGCCTTCGCCACCCCGCCCGCCGGCCCAACCGCCTGCGTGCAATTCCCTTGCAGCACAACCGGCATAGCCTCCCGCCCAATGGCATCAGCCACGGCGTCCGAGACCATACCGGCGATAACTCCAAGATTACTGACCGGATCCCGCGTCCGCCGCTCCCGCGGAAACACAATCTCAACCGCCTCCCCAACACGATGCCCACGCCCCCGCAACGCATCCGCCAACCCCCCCGCCATCATCGCCGCGGGCCCCTTGGCCGCCCCCCAACGGGCAACATCACCGGCGTAGGGAACCAGAATGGGGATGATATGCATGGCGGAGGCTCATGTCTGTTGGTCGCGCAAGTGTAGAAGGTGAGTGAGGTAGGGGGCAATCGGGGAGGGCGTCCGGCCTCGGGCGCACGAAGTCGTACGCACCCCCGTCTTCACGTTATGGAACGTTCTTCTGGCCACGTTGGTAAATAACTGCCTCTTCGCTGCTCTTGCGGTGGAGTTCTTGACCCCACGGACCCCGCTCCCCCGGGAGGGCGAAGATGCTCCAGCAATAGTGGCAGGCATCGAAGATAGCGACCCGGCCATATCCCTTGTCTCCCCACCCGGCACCAAGGCTGTTCCTGAAACGGAACCAGCCGCCGCCCGGGACCTGATCGTCCAGTTCCAACCCGGTGATGCAGACGGCATGTCCTCCACTGTACGATTTTGCCGTGGACACCTTCGGGAAGACAAGTGTGCCGTTCGGGTCGCTGCCGGCGCTGATCCATAGATGAGGGACGTCTGGGCCAATGAAGTTTGGGAATGCCAGGCCGACGGGCCGCCCTGCGATCAGTTCGGCGATAATGAATTCGTGAGCCCATCGGAAGACCGGCACTGATGCGTCGAGTGTCGCCCATTTGTCGGGTGGCACTGTTTCGCAGCATGGCTCCTCATCGGGGCGAGAAGACCCGAACCGATCCCTCCACGCTTTTGCCCAAACCCTGCCGGCCTGCTGTGCTTCCAGGCGGGGTGGGCCGCCACCCCATCCATCCGGGCAGGTCGCTTTTTGCGCAGGCGTCAGCTTGTTCGCAAAATCCGGGTCTTCTGCGGCGAGGGCGCCGAAATCGGCGAAGTCGCACATGCCGGCCTCGGCGAGTGCCTTGACAGCGTCGTCGAACGTCCGGCCTCCGGTCGACCATCCCTCCTGTGTGGAGTCGCCGCATGTGCTCATGCCCCAATAAAGGAAGCCCGCTGAGTAGCGGGGGACCTCACCCTTACGCAGGCCTGGACAGCGGTTGATTCGATCCAGCTCAAGGCACGCTGCCACGGTGTAGGCGGTGCACAACATGGTGGCACCCTGCGAGCGGACTGGCCACGTCAATCCGTTGTCCAGCAGGGGTGGTGCGGTCTTCGGTAGGTTCGCGGGCCTTGTGACGTCGTCAGTCACTCTTTCCCCGGCTGGGAGTGTAAACCCCAGCGGCATTATCGCCCCGAGCCGCGCGGGGTATCCGCCTCCCGCACTGGGGCTCATGCGCGGCATGTCAGGAAGCGACCTTTACTTCGGCGGGCGCGCTGACGTCGATACCGCTGCGGGTTGCGCCCCATTCGGGCCATTCGGATTTGGCCGATCGGCACAGCGCCGTGAACGTTGGTAGGTCTGTGAGCTTCTCAAACACCGAAGCCGCCAGCTTCTGGCCGGCACACGTGTCATCATGAAAATGCACGCCAGCAATTTCGCGGTTCTCGCCGATTCGCTTGGCCATGGCATCCAGTACCGGGCCAAGCGCCTTGTTGACGGGATCCGGCAACGCGGCCTTGACGCACAAGCCCGCCAGCATGCTCTGGAAAGCGTGGTTGTTGGGATATGACGGGTGGGCCGGGGTTGGAACCACCGTCATCAATGCCGGGTAAATCTGGGCCGGACGGGGGCGCTTGTAGAGATTCTTATAGTAGATCCCGACCATCTGCCCGATGGCCGCACCCACTTGCAGGAGCGCCGTGGTGAACGGCCGGCGGCCATTGCCGGTGCAGAGCAGGACGTCGAAATAAGGCATGAAATTCGCCGCCTGAGCGATGATCTCGGGCGCTCGGGCGTCGCGATGCAGGCTACGGTCGGTCAGGAGAATTTCGAGCTGCCTGCGTAAGTTCGCTTCGCTGTTGTTGGGAGGCTGGAGCAGGGGAGAGCCGGGTGGAGTGCTCTTTAGGTCGGGCATGCACTCCGCGCCCTTTTTGATGGCAAACTCGGCAAGCACAAGTTGTGCGCGCAGGGATGGGTCCCACCAGGCGTCAGGGAAAAAATCATCAGTCGGTGGTGTGCCATCAGGCGGCAGCAAGGCAAGGAACACCGCCGTGCCACCCGCATTGGGGACCTCCAGGGGATCAGAGAGCGGCACCGCCATCGGAGCCAGCGTCAGCCCGGAGGCGCCGATATTGCCGATATTCCCGATGTTCCCAATATTCCCGATATTGCCAATGTTGCCGATACCGGTCGTCGTCCAAGGCCGTGAGCCATCCATCCTGATTGTCCCCTGTTGAGTGTTTTACTCCGGCAAACCCGCCGCGATGAGGTCCTGCGTCCAGCGTTTGCGCAGCGTCTGGTCGCGGCAATAGCGGTCGAGCCCGATCCTGCTGACGCGCAGTCCGGGCTCGAGCACAGCGTGCCGGCCCACCGCGTCGCGGGCTTCGCCGGTGCGTCCGAGCCCGATGCAGGCGGCCGCGAGAAGGCGGAGCGTGACCAGATAGCGCGGGTTTGTCGCCTCGGAGACGCGGGCCCAATGGGCCGCCTCCTCCAAATCGCCGGCCGCGTAATGGGCGAGCGCGCGCATGCTCTGATAGCGGAACAGGAACGGATCGCGCGGAGACAGCCGCATCGCCCATTCGGCCCGGCGGACCGCCTCCGCCGCCTGGCCGGAATAGACCAGCGTCGGCGTGCTCCAGCCCTGGACTTCCGCATCGCTAGGGGCATCGGCCAGCGCTTCGGCGAACAGGCCGAGCGCTTCATCGTGGCGGGCTGCGGTCATCGTCAGGTTGTGCCCGAGCTGCGCCTTGGCGCGGGCGTGGCCGGGGTCGAGCGTAAGGGCCTGGCGCAGGGCGGCGAACATGGCGCCGGTATCGGCGCCGCGATCCGGCGACAAGCCCTGGAAAATGCGCAGGCTGTGCCAATCGGCCAGTGTCGCAAACAAGCTGCCGAAGCCGCTGCGGGCGGCGGCGGCTTGCAGGAGCGTTCCGGCCTCCGCGAAACTGACTGGTTCCAACTGGTTCATCAGTGCCCGGGCACGCAGCATCAGGTGGTAGTCGCCGAGATCCTCCGTCCGCTGCGTCCGGCTGCGGCGCAATTCGCTCGCGTTGATGTGCGGCGCCAGCGTGTGGCCAATGGCGGCGGCGATGCGGTCCTGAATGTCG
>CAIYPH010000824.1 GCA_903928045.1 uncultured Rhodospirillales bacterium | reverse complement strand
GGCATCGCGGTGGGCATGGCGACCTCCATCCCCCCGCACAACGCCGGCGAGGTTTGCGCGGCGGCGATCCACCTGATCGCCAACCCCGCGGCCACCACGGCGGACCTGCTGGTCCATATGCCCGGCCCGGATTTCCCGACCGGCGGGATTCTGGTGGAGGAACAAGCGGCGCTGTTGCAGGCCTACGAGACCGGCCGGGGAGGGTTTCGGGTGCGGGCGAAGTGGGAGGTCGAGCGGGCCAAGCACGGCACCTGGTCGATCGTCATCACTGAGATCCCCTACCAGGTGCAGAAATCCCGGCTCATCGAGCAGGTCGCGCAGTTGCTCGAGGAGAAGAAGCTCCCGCTGCTTGGCGATATCCGCGACGAGAGCGCGGAGACCGTGCGGGTCGTGCTGGAACCCAAGACGCGCGGCGTTGAGCCCGATGTGCTGATGGCGACGATGTTTCGCGCGACCCAGCTCGAAAGCCGCTTCCCGCTCAACATGAACGTGCTGACCGCCGATCGCACCCCCCGGGTGCTGTCGCTGCGGGAGGTGTTGCGGCAGTGGCTGGACCATCGGCAGGAGGTGCTGGTCCGGCGGTCCAGGCACCGGCTGGCGGCGATTGAGCGGCGGTTGGAGATCCTTGAGGGGTTCCTGGCGGTCTATCTCAACCTCGACGAGGTGATCCGCATCATCCGCTATGAGGATGAGCCGAAGGCGGAGCTGATCAAGGCGTTCTCGCTGTCGGAGGTTCAGGCCGAGGCGATCCTCAATATGCGGCTGCGGTCCCTCCGCAAGCTCGAGGAAATGGAGATCCGCAAGGAGCATGCGAACCTCACCAAGGAGCGCAAGGAGATCACCACCCTGCTGGGCTCCGAGGCGAAGCAGTGGCAGCGGATCAGCGGCGAGCTGGAGAGCACTCGGCAGAAATTCGGCTCCGGCCCCCTCGGGGCGCGGCGCACCGAGCTGGGGGCGGCGCCGGCGGATATCGTGGTCAGCACCGAGGCGTTTGTCGAGCGGGAGGCGATCACCGTTATCCTGTCCGACAAGGGCTGGGTGCGGGCGATGAAGGGGCATGGCATCGATGTCGAGAGCCTGAAGTTCAAGGACGGCGACCGGCTGCGGCTGATGGTGCCCTGCGAGACCACCGACAGGCTGTGTCTGTTCGCCACCAATGGCCGGGCCTACACGCTGAAGGCGGCCGATCTTCCGCGCGGGCGGGGGGACGGGCAGCCGGTTCGGTTGTTGGCGGAGCTGACCAACGAGGATGACGTGGCGGCGCTGTTCATCTGGCGGGAGGGGCTGCGGTATCTGGTGGCGTCGACGGTCGGGCGGGGGTTCCTGGTGAAGTCGGACGATCTGCTGGCGGAGAAGCGGACGGGCAAGACGGTGTTGAACGTGAAGCCGGGCGAGGAGGCGAAGCTGTGTGTCCCCGTCGAGGGGGACCATGTGGCGGTGATCGGCGAGAACAAGCGGATGCTGGTGTTCCCGCTTGAGCAAATCCCGGAAATGCAGCGGGGGCAGGGGGTTATCCTGCAGAAATACAAGGACGGCGGGCTTGGCGATCTCAAGATTTTCCGCGCGGCCGATGGGCTGACCTGGAAGCTCGGCGAGAAGACGCGGACCGAGACCGATCTGCGGACCTGGCTCGGCGATCGGGCCCAGGCCGGCAAGCTGCCGCCGAACGGGTTCCCCCGTTCAGGGAAGTTCAGCTAACGCTTATTTCGCCGAGTGATTCACAGCTCCGGCGTTCCGCCTGCGCCGATCACGCGGGGTCGCACCTGAACCCCTCTCCCCAACGCTTCACCTTCACCCGCGAGGGGGAGGGGAAGTGGGCGGTGCAGCATTGTGTGTCGGTGTCGCAGTAGCGTTCGAGGAAGGCGCGGCGGGTGGCGGCGGATTGGGCCTGGTCGACGTCGGCGCGCATGGAGAGTTCGGGGTAGCGGGCCTGGACCGGGGTGTGGATGAGGTCTCCGGTGATGACCGCGGCATCGCGGCCTTTGCCGATGGCGACGGCGAAGTGGTCCGGCGTGTGGCCGGGGGTGGGGATCAGGCGGATGTGGTCGTCGAATTCGAGGGCGCTGCTGACCAGGCGGTGGCGGTTGGCTTCGACGATCGGCAGCACTGAATCCTGGAAGGGCAACACCGGGGCCTTGGCGTTTTCGGCGTTCCAGTAGGCGTATTCCTTCTCCGCGAAGAGGTATTTGGCGTTGGGGAAGGTGGGGACCCAGCGGCCATCGAGGAGGCGGGTGTTCCAGCCGACATGGTCGACGTGCAGATGGGTGCACATGACGAAATCGATGTCCTCGACGGTGAGGCCGGCGGCGGCGAGGGACCGCATGTAGTGATCGTCGGTCTTTTCGTGCCAGATCGGGCGGGTCGGGCGGTGCTTGCCGTTGCCGACGCAGGTATCGACCATGATGTTATGGTGGGGGGTGCGGATGACGTAGGACTGGATGCAGAGGACCAGGAGGTCTTGCGCATCGAGGCTACCGCAGGCGCGCATCCAGTCGCGGTTTTCGGCGAGGAGGTCCGGCGTGAGGCCGGGCAGGAAGTCGCTGGCGGGCGTGAAGGGGTATTCGCCCTCGATGATGCGGTCGATGCGCATGCCGTCGATCTCGAACTGCGTGGCCATGCTGGATTCCTCTCTCGTGTGTGTGAGCGATGCTAGAGAAGCATGGCCGGGCTGACAAACCGGGTTCGGGCTTTACAGGCGCGGCTGGGCTTGGTGGAGTGTGGACATGCGCAAGATTGCCGTCCTTCATATGATGCTTACGACCTGGCTCGGCCGGGCGTGGTGTCGTGACGGCTGAGCGCTAGCCGAGCGATTTTTCCACCCCGCCATTGGATGGCGGGGCTGAGATCCCCGCCGTCCTGAACCAGAAAGGACGACGAGATGAGCGAGACCCCACCCGAGATCGAGATCCGCGCCGTGCGGCCCGGCGATGCCGAGGCAATTGCGGCGATGCACTGCATGCCGGGTTTCCGGCACGGGACGCTGCGGCCGCCGTTTGTCAGCCCCGAGATGGTGCGGGCGCGGCTGGAGGCGCCGTTTGATGGGCATTCGCTGGTGGCGTGCGCCGGCGGGCTGGTGGTGGGGCAGATCGGGTTGCGCCGGCAAGGCGGCAGGCGGTCGCATGTCGGGGAGATCGGGATGGGGGTGCGGGACGACTGGGCCGGGCGGGGGATCGGGACACGGCTGATGGCGGAGGCGGTGACGGCGGCGGATCGCTGGCTGGGGCTGCGGCGGCTGGAGTTGACGGTTTATACCGACAACGCGGTGGCGATGGCGCTGTATCGGCGGTTCGGCTTCGAGGTGGAGGGGACGCATCGGGCGTTCGCGCTGCGCGATGGGGTGTTGGTGGATGCGCATATGATGGCGCGGATTGTGGCGCCTTCGGGGTATGCGGAGTGATTTATGTTTCGATATAGTAACAATATGGACGTGCGGATGGGGGCCGGGGAGCCGGTCTGATTTCGGGCGGAGGGTCGGCCCGGCGGGGCGCGGGCGGCGCGGTGGCTCGGGGTGGCGGGGATCGGGCGGGGGAGGGGGGGGCGGCGGGCCGGTGCCGCGGCGTGGCGC
>CAIYPH010000823.1 GCA_903928045.1 uncultured Rhodospirillales bacterium | reverse complement strand
GGTGCAGCAGCCAGCCTGGCGCGTGGTCCCACGGCATCAGCTTGCCATAGAGCAAATAGTGGCTGTGGCCGCCGGCGATCAGGCGCCATTCATGGGCGGCGCAGCGGTAGCTGTAGCTGGCCGCCACGCGATCGAGCCGCTGGCCGATGCGGCTGCGGGCGGGTTCGGGCAGGAACCGCCAATTGGCGCCGCCGGTCATCTCCGCCACCGGCACCGGGGCCGCAACCCGCATATCGACGCGGCGCCCATCGGCCTCCTGGTTCCAGGCGCCTTCGCCGCGCAGGGCCATGGCGGACATGCCGACCACGGGGTCATGGATCACCGCGCCGATGATCTCGCCCTTGCGGATGGCGGCCGCCATGCAGCCGAACAGCGGCATGCCCCAGGCGAAGTTGGAGGTGCCATCAACGGGATCGACCACGAAGGCGAGTTCGGCGCTGTCCAGCGCATCGAGCAGCGAGGGATCGGCCGACGTTGCCTCCTCGCCGATGATGACGCAGCCGGGGAAGGCGCGCTGCAAGCCCGTGGTGATCATCCGCTCCGCCGCCTCGTCCGCCTCGGTGACGAGATCGAGCGGCCCGGTCTTGGCCCGCACGTCGCCCTCGGCGAGGCGGCGGAAGCGGGGGAGAATCTCGACCTGGGAGGCCTCGCGGAGGATATCGTCGAGGGCAGAGAGATCAGTGAGCCGCATCGCTCAGGGCCTTTCGAAACGGGCGCGGTCGGCCGGCAGCAGCCGCACGGTGACGTGGATGCTCTCCTCGCCGTCGACGCGATCCACCACCTCGCCGTGCTGGTAGAGCCAGGCGAGGCGGGCGCCATCGGCAGGCGCAAGGTCGTATTCGATCACGTCCAACCCGGCGGCGATGCGGGCATCGATGGCGGATTTCAGCGCATCCAGCCCCTCGCCGGTGACGGCGGAGACCGCGACCGTGCCGGTGCGCGCCTCGACGTTGGCGACGCCGCCCATGAGGTCGGCCTTGGTCAGCACTTCGATGCTGCGCTTGCGCCAGTCGTCATCGAGCGTGCCGTCCTTCACCATGCCGTCGAGCACCGCGATCACGTCGCTGCGCTGGGCGGCGGTGTCGGGGTGGGCGGCGTCACGGATGTGGAGGATCACGTCGGCCTCGGCGACTTCTTCCAGCGTGGCGCGGAAGGCGGCGACGAGTTCGGTCGGCAATTCGCTGATGAAGCCGACGGTGTCGGACAGGATGGTCTGGCGGCCCGAGGGCAGCTTCAGGCCGCGCATGGTGGGGTCGAGCGTGGCGAACAACTGGTCCTTCGCCATCACCTCAGCGCCGGTCAAGGCATTGAACAACGTGGATTTTCCGGCGTTGGTGTAGCCGACCAGGGCCACGCTGGCCGGTCCCTGCCGCGCCAGCCGGCGCGAGCGCTGGGTGGCGCGCTCGACGTCCATTGCGGCGATCTCGGCTTGCAGCTCGGCGATGCGGTCGCGGATCTTGCGCTTGTCCAGTTCGGTGTGCGATTCGCCGGCACCGCGGCCGCCGACGCCGCTCCTC
>CAIYPH010000822.1 GCA_903928045.1 uncultured Rhodospirillales bacterium | reverse complement strand
GGCCAGCCCCTCGTCATCGAGGAGATCGAGCTCGCGCCGCCCCAGGCGGGCGAAATCAAGGTGAAGCTCGCCGCCACAGCGATCTGCCACAGCGACATTTTCTACGCCCAGGGCGCCTGGGGCGGCAGCCTGCCCGCCGTGTTCGGCCATGAGGCGGCAGGCGTGGTGGTCGAGGCCGGCGCCGGCGTCTCCCATGTCGCGGTCGGTGACCATGTGGTGGTGACGCTGATCCGCTTCTGCAGCACGTGCCCGGCCTGCGCCGAGGGCGGCCAGGTGTTCTGCGAGGCGGTCTTCCCGCTCGACGCGCAATCGCCGCTGAGCAAGGGGGGCGAGCGCCTAGTGCACGGGCTGCGCACCGGCGCCTTTGCGGAATACGTCGTCGTCGAGGCCTCGCAGGCGGTGGCGATCGACAAGGACGTGCCGCTCGAGAGCGCCTCCCTCATCGCCTGCGGCGTCATCACCGGCATGGGCGCGGTGATCAACACCGCCGGCGTCACGGCTGGGAAATCGGTGGTGGTGATCGGCTGCGGCGGAGTCGGGCTCAACGCAGTGCAGGGCGCCCGGCTTGCCGGGGCCTCGCCGATCGTCGCGGTCGATCTGGCGGACAGCAAGCTCGATGCGGCGCTGCGGTTCGGGGCGACACATGTGATCAATGGCGGGCGGAGCGATGTTGCGGCGGCGCTGCTGGATGTGACCGGTGGGCGCAAGGCGGATTTCGTGTTTGTCACCGTCGGCGCGCCGAAAGTGGTGGAGCAGGCGATCTCACTGATGAAGCGCAATGGCAGCACGGTGATCGTCGGCATGCCGGCCTCCGGCGTGATGGCGAGTTTCGATCCCGGGTGGATCGCCGCCGACGGGCAGCGCATCATCGGCTCCAAGATGGGCTCCTCGCGCATCCGCATCGACATCCCGAAAATCGTCGAGCTGTACAAGCAGGGCCGCATCAAGCTCGATGAGCTGATCAGCGGCCGTTTCCCGCTGTCCGACATCAACGCCGCGATTGAGGGCGTGGTGAGGGGCGAGGCCCTCCGCAACGTGATCGTGTTCCCCCAATGAAAATCCAGGGCCTGAAAACCTTCGTCGTCGGCAACCCGCCACCCTTCAACGGCGGGCGCTACTTCATCTTCCTCAAGCTCGTCACCGATAACGGCATCGAGGGTGTCGGCGAGGTCTACGCCGCCTCCTTCTCCCCCTCGGTGGTGGTGAAGATGATCGAGGACGTCTTCGTGCAGCACGTCGAGGGCACCGACCCGTTCAACATCGAGACGCTGTGGCGCAACGTCTATGGCCGCGGCTATTCGATGCGGCCGGATATCTCGCTGATGGGCGTGTTGTCCGGGCTCGAGATGGCGCTGTGGGACATCAACGGCAAGGCGACCGGCAAGCCGGTGCACGCGCTGCTCGGCGGCAAGGTGCATTCCCGCCTGCGCTCCTACACCTATCTCTACCCGCGCCCTGGCGAGGGACACGCCTATTCCGACCCGGCCGTCTACCGTGATCCTGACGCGGCGGCCGAGCGGGCGCTGGAATATGTCGCGATGGGGTTCACCGGCCTTAAGTTCGACCCCGCCGGCGACTACTCGACCTTCGATCCGCGCCAGCCCAGCCTGGCGCGGATGGAACTCTCCGAGGCCTTCTGCCGGCGCATACGCGAGGCGGTTGGGACCAGGGCGGATCTGCTGTTTGGCACGCATGGGCAATTCACCACGTCCGGCGCGATCCGGCTGGCGCGCAAGCTGGAGGCGTATGATCCGCTGTGGTTCGAGGAGCCGGTTCCGCCGGAGAAGCCGGAGGAGATGGCGATTGTGGCGCGGCAGACCACCATCCCGATCGCCACCGGGGAGCGGTTGACCACCAAATACGAATTCGCCCGCGTGCTGGAGCTTCGGGCGGCGTCGATTCTGCAGATGGCGCTGGGACGGGTCGGCGGGTTGCTGGAGGCGAAGAAGATCGCGGCGATGGCGGAGGCGCATTACGCACAGATCGCGCCGCATTTGTATTGTGGGCCGATCGAGGGGGCGGCCAATATCCAGCTCTCGGCGTGTTCGCCCAATTTTCTCATCCTCGAATCGATCGAGCGGTGGGAGGGGTTCCATGGGAAAATCCTGAAAAAGCCGATCCGGTGGGAGGACGGTTACGTGATCGTGCCGGACGAGCCGGGGCTGGGGGTTGAGCTGGACGAGGAGGTGGCGTTGGCGCATCCCTGGACAGGGTCGGCGCTGCATCTCGTGCCGACTTTTGCCCCCATCAATCATCCGAACTGAGGCATCCATGCGCTACGGATTCATCGGCCTGGGCAATCTGGGCGGCAAGCTGGCGGCGAGCCTGGTGCGGGGCGGGTTCGACGTGACGGTGTGCGACCGGGACCCCGAGGCGGTGGCCCGGCTGGTGGCGTTGGGCGCCAAGGCGGCGGCGACCCCGCGGGAGGCGGTGACGGGGGCGGATGCGGCGATTACCTGCATGCCCTCGCCGAAAGTCTCGATGGCCGTGCTGTCCGGCCCGGATGGGGTGCTGGCCGGGCTTGGCCAGGGGGGGACCTGGATCGAGATGTCGACCAACGACCAGCAGGAAAGTGCCTTGCTGGCGGCCCATGCGGAGGCCCATGGGGTGACGATGCTGGAGGCGCCGGTGACCGGGGGGGTGCATCTGGCGGCGTCGGGCGAGATTACCGTGTTGATCGGCGGGGACGAGGCGGTGTTTGAGCGGCACCGGCCGGCGTTCGCGGCGATGGGCGGGAAGATCCTGCATATGGGGCCGCTCGGCAGCGCGGCGGTGATCAAGGTGATCACCAACATGCTGGCGTTCATCCATCTGGTGGCGGCCGGGGAGGCGTTGATGCTGGCCAAGCGGGGCGGGCTTGATCTGGCCAAGGCTTTCCACGCGATCAAGGCCAGCTCCGGCAACAGCTTCGTGCATGAGACCGAAAGCCAGCTGGTGCTAAACGGTTCCTACGATATCGCCTTCACCATGGACCTCGCCTGCAAGGACCTCGGCTTCGCGATGCGGCTCGGCAGCCAGTTCGGGGTGCCGTTGGACCTGGCGGGGATGACGCACCAGACGTTCATTCGGGCGCGGGAGGCGTTCGGAGGGGAGGCGTGGTCGACCATGGTGGTGAAGCTGTTGGAAGACGCGTTGCGGACGCCGCTGCGGGCGGAAGGGTTTCCGGCGAGGTTGGAGGCGTGAAGGAAGCGGTCGCTTTTTGAAAAAAGCTCCGCAAAAACGTTTATCCACTTGCCGCGTGGCGCTCCCGGCTTCGTGGGAGGTGTACGCCAACGGCATGGAACGGAACGAAAAGTCTTTTTGGTTCTTTTTGTTCACAAAAAGAACATCTTAGCTTTTTGATTTTGATACCGTAACAATTTAGACATGCCTCTGCGACACGTGCCAGCCAGCGTCTAGGCGGC
>CAIYPH010000821.1 GCA_903928045.1 uncultured Rhodospirillales bacterium | reverse complement strand
ATATCTCGCTGTGGGGCCTGCTGATCCCCTTCCGCCGCAGCTTCGACCAGTACGTGAACCTGCGCCCCTGCCGCCTGATGCCCGGCGCGGTGACGCCGTTGGCCGGCCGCACCGAGAAGGACATCGACTTCTACGTGGTGCGCGAAAACACCGAGGGCGAATACTCCTCCTCCGGCGGCCGCCATTTCGAGGGCACCGACCGCGAATTCGTCAGCCAGATGACGGTGATGACCCGCACCGGCGTCGATCGCATCCTGAAATACGCTTTTGAACTGGCGATGACCCGCCCGCGCAAGAAAGTCACCTCCGCCACCAAGTCCAATGGCATCACCTTCACCATGCCGTACTGGGACGAGCGCTTCGCGCTGATGGGCAAGAACTACCCGGAGGTCACCACCGACCAATTCCACATCGACATCCTCTGCGCCCATCTGGTGCAGCACCCCGATTGGTTCGACGTGCTGGTGGGCTCCAACCTGTTCGGCGACATCCTCTCCGATCTCGGCCCCGCCGTCGCCGGCTCGATCGGCATCGCCCCCTCCGCCAACATCAACCCCGAGCGCATCTATCCCTCGATGTTCGAGCCGGTGCACGGCTCGGCGCCCGATATCGCCGGCCGCTGGATCTGCAACCCCATCGGGCAGATCTGGTCGGGCGCGATGATGCTGGAGCATCTCGGCGAGCCCGCCGCCGCCAAGGCCATCGTGGACGCCATCGAGACCCTGCTGCGCGAGGGCGGCCCCCGCACACGGGACATGGGTGGCCAGGCCGGCACTATCGAAGTCGGCAAGGCCCTGGCGGACATCGTCGCGAATGCCTAACTAGGTGAGATCAGGAGCAGGCCATGGGACGCGATTTCAGCCATATCACGCGCAACTGCGAACGGGCGGTGGTCACCGCCTACCGGGATCTGCGCGCGATCGGTTGCGCCGACATGGCCGCCTTCCAATCCTGCACCACGCTGTATCGCATCCACCATCCCGAGGCCTCGCTCAACGAGGCCCGGCGTCTGGTCTCCGAATGGGTAGACCATCACCTCGTCCGCGGCGCGAAATCGCCGACGGACGGGTGTGAGTGTCCGGCCTAGCTCCGCGCCCAGGCGATGCTGGCCATCGCCAGCGTGTCAATGGTGTCGATCAGCGGGACGCCGATCTCCGCATAGGGCCCTGATTTGATGCCGAGCGGGATTTCGGTGCAGCCAAGGATCACCGCCTTGGCGCCGCGCCGGGCGAGCGAGGTGGCCACCTCGGCCAGCGGGCCATAGGCTTCGTCGATCCGGTTCGCCTTCACCAACGCGATCGCCGGGGAGAGCAGCGTTTGCATCTCCTCGTCGGACGGCACGATGCAGTCCCAGCCGCGCGCCTCGAGGTGGTTCTGATACAGCCGCATCTTCAGCGTCGCCGCCGTGCCCATCACACCGATGGTGCCGCTCGGCACCTCGCGGGCGAGTTCACCGGTGGCGGCCTCGACGATGTGCAGGATCGGCAGCCCGGCCGCGAGCAGGTCGTCATACCAGCCATGGGCGGTATTGCAGGGAATCGCGATGGCGCCGCACCCGGCCGCCTTCAGGCCATTGACGCCACGCATGAGAAATTCCAGCGGATCGGCGCCCCCCTCGAGCCGGCCGCGCGTCCGATCGGGCACCCGGGGATCGGACCACAGGACAGTCGGGATATGCTCCTGGTCCCGCGCGGCGGGGGTGAGCAGAGTGAGGCGGAGCATGAACTGAGCGGAGGCGAGCGGGCCCATGCCGCCGAGCACGCCGAGGATTTTGTCGGTCATCCCCCTACTCTGCCGGAACTTGACGGCAAGGCAAGCCGCCGTGTCATCTGCCAGCCATGACACGCATCTTCGACCTCCAGGGCCATCGCGGCGCCCGCGGCCTGTTCCCCGAAAACACCATCGAGGGGTTCCGGTCCACCGCCGCGCTCGGGGTGGACAGCATCGAGCTTGACGTCGCGGTGACCGCAGACGGCGTCGCGGTGGTGAGCCACGACCCGACGCTCGACCCCGATCTCACCCGCAGACCGGACGGCGCCTGGATCGACAGCCCGGACCAGGTGATCCGCGACATGACGTTGGCCGAGGTGCAGCGCTACGACGTCGGCCGCATTCGCCCGGGCAGCGCGTCGGCACGCCGGTTCCCCCATCAGGCGCCGCATGACGGCGCCAGAATGCCCACACTCGACGCGGTGTTCCGCGCTTTGCCGAGCCTGCGCATCCACGCCGAGATCAAGACTCTGCCGGACCGCCCGGGCCTCACCGTGCCGCCCGACATCATGGCCGAGGCGATCATCGCCGCCGCCACCGCGGCCGGTGCGCTCGGCCGGCTCGCGGTGCGCTCGTTCGACTGGCGCGGCCTCGCCTACCTCAGGGCCGCGCATCCCGCGATCCCGCTGGTCTGGCTGACCAGCCCCGGCGAGATCAAGAACCCCGGCCTGTGGTGGGAGATGCCGGAGCACACCGGCTCAACCCCCAGTGCGGTCGCCCGCGCCGCCGGCCGGCCGGCTTGTTGGCAGCCGGCCTGGGCGCCGCGCCATGACGGGCTGACGCGAGACGCCAGCGACGAGGCCCATGCGCTGGGCCTGCTGGTGATGCCCTGGACGGTCGACGACGCCGGGGATATCGACCGCCTCATCGACTGGGGCGTCGATGGCATCTGCACCGATCGGCCGGACGTCGCCCGCGCTGTGATGGCCAAGCACGGGATGGCGTTACCGCCGGCGCGGTAGCGCCGCTCAGGGCGGGTCGAGGAAGTTTGCCGAGGCGGAAGCGCGCGAGACCAGCGCCTGAAGCTGCGGATCTTGCGGCGCGTCGATTTTGGTGAGCCGCTCCAACGGCACGAAATACTCGTGGGGATGCGGGATCTGGCTCTCCGCGAACCCCTGATAATGCTGCGCCTTGAGGGCATACATCACCCGCATGTCCCGCACCGGGAGCACCAGCGGCGTCTCCGGGAGCGCCCGCAGCACGCCGGTGGCCTTCCAGCGCGGGGTCGGGTCATTGGGAGTGATCGGCGCCATCAGCCACTGGACCGGGCAGACGGCCATCAACGAGTTGGTGGAGGGGGCGAAGCAGGAGCGTTTGTCGAGCAGGTTGGAAATCGTCGTGCAGGCCTCGATGGCGAAGATATCCGGCATTATGTAGCAGCCGCCACCACGCGGTACAACCCATTAGGCCCTGATCTCCCTATCTATGGGCCATGGCAACCGACAGTGAACTCACCAAGCTACGTCGTGCCCGCGCTCGGGTGCATCGCCAGTTGGACAAGCTGGAAACCTTGCTTGCGGGATACCACGCCAAGCTGGCCGACTTGAACGCGCGCATCCAAGTCCTTGCTCCCGAACTGAACCTCCCGCCCCGGCGCTACAAGCCCAACCCCCACTTCGCGCGGAATGAACTTCCCCGGCTCGCGCTGTCGATCATGCGCGAGGCCAACGGACCGTTGTCCACCAAGGAGGTGTGTCTGCGTGCGCTCGCCGCCAAGGGCGTGACGCTGCCGGACATACGGACGCTCAGGCTCACCCGGAAGCGGTTGGCCCAGACGTTCGCAGACTGGGGGAAGAGGGGGATTGTGGAGAAGGTGGGGGCGGGGAAGGAGGGGCGGAGGACGTTATCGGCCTTCAAATAATACGCCGAGTCGCGCAACGATTATGCATTTTGATATCGCGAATCGCTTCGGAGGTGTAGTGCAACACCATATTTTGTGCCCTGATGTGCCACTAGATGGGAACCTGTGGGGTATTTTCGCGTCGCGGGTGAAGAAACTCTTGCGACAGCGCCATTTTTCTGGATACCTCCTGCCCGTGATACGCCAAAGGCCACGGGTGCAACCGTGGCCCTCTGGGCAATCCGCAGACGTGTTACCCGCCGGCGGAACAGAAACTTCGTAGCACACGTGTTTAGTACGCGGTGGAGTCCTGTGTCAAGGCGGTTCATCCACTCACACCAGACGGTGAACTAGCATGGCCGATGATATCGAAATCAAATGTATCAACAAGACTCATCGTAACGACCCTCACCAGCGCATCCAATACGTTGGCGGGATAAATAAAGACAATACTCGGTGGAAGCTTCTTGAAGAAGCCGCCATCGCCGGTATTAAAGCCGGCAAATGGCGTTTCTGGACTCAAGGCGGCGGAAAGTCAGTCTGGGTTGTAATCGCGACTCACGAGGGTCGTGAATACCTCAAGACGGAAGCGGACGGGGTTCACCCGAACAATCTTCTCGCCCCTCCTGAGTGCCCATAGCTACGGAGAATGGAGCCGCAATGCCTTGCGGCTCCAACACCCACGACAACGCCTGAAGCGACGCGCGCAATAACGGCGCGCGCTCGCCTTCCGGGTTCGCCGCAAGCGCTCCTGAAATGCGTTGAACTTCTTCGCGAACGAACTGCATGGCGCGGCCTAATTAACTAAATTCAGTTAATTGATAGCAAAATCAAAGGTACAGTTCAAGCATTTTGAGCCCGCTGCCAATACCCAGCCCAGTCCACACTAGGCAGCGACGCCATCGCCAGCGCGACCACGTTGCGCGCCTGCTCGCCGTTCGCCACTCGGCGGTTATCCTCGCGCCAGCTAGCCTCTTGGGCGTAGCGGACGAGGTAGGCGCCAGCGACGTGGTGGTGATGCCCGATCTCACCCCGGCGCATGCGGGAGAAGAACCCTTCCGCGCCGTTGGTATAGATGCCCGTCCCGGTGCTGTAGAGCGAGCCATGGTCAATCCGCTCCATAGGGAAGCGGGCCTGTAGGTCGTTCCATGAGGCTGCCTCGTCGGCCATGATCTGCGTGCCACGGGCAACGCGCGAGGTGATGAAGCCCAGCGCGGCGCTCTCGGACTTGAACACAGCAGGGAGCGTCTTGCCGTCCCGCTCGCGCATGACAACGACGACCTGGCGCTTGCCGTTCTGGTTCTTGGCAAGGCGACGGTCGCGCCGGTTCT
>CAIYPH010000820.1 GCA_903928045.1 uncultured Rhodospirillales bacterium | reverse complement strand
GTACCACCGTCAGCGGCGGCGGCACCGGCGGCGTGGGGTTCTACCGCCGCTTCACCGTGCTGGCAGCGCAAGTGGCCAACGCCACCTCGCTGACAGTGACGATCGGCGCCGCCGGCACCTCCTGCGTCGCATCCGGCACCACCAACGGGTCGAGCGGCTCGACGCCAACCGCCGGCGGTATCACCTCGGTCACCATCGGGGCCCTCACCGTGAATGCCAATGCCGGCGGGGCGGGGTCGAACGGCTCACTCACCGCCAGTGCGGGTGGCGGCTGTGGCGGTGCCATCAACGGCGGCGGCAATGCCTCCGGCGCCACCGGCGGCACCACCGCCTATATCGGTAGCTGTGCGGGGGGATCGGCCGGGCCAGGCGGGATGGGCGCCGGCGACTTCGGCAACGGCGGCGGCGGCTCCGGCAGTTCGCTCGGCAGTGCTCCGACCAACAATGTCCACTCCCACGCCTCGCCGCAGGCATCGCCGGGCGCCGCAGGGGCCGGCATCTCGGCCACCCCCGCGGCATTCAACGGGGCGACCACCGGCTACTCCTGGGCCTTCGGCGGCAATGTCACCGGCGGCCTCTCGACATGCACCGCCGGCAGCCAGAACGGGGGCCCCGGCACCGCTGCTGTGGTCGGGTTGTTGGGCAATGGCGGCGCCGGTGGCGCGTCCTGTCTGGCCGCCAATGGCGGCAACGGCGGCGCTGCCTCGGCGGCCGGCGCCAGTGGCGGTGGCGGTGGGTCGGCGCTGGCCGGGTTCCTCGCCGGCTCCGGCGGCGCCTCCGCCCTCGGCGCCGTGTCGATCGGCGTGCGCTGAGACGCATCTTCTCCCCATGACATGAGGCCGACCATGACCGACCACCACGCCGCCGATGGGCGTCCGCCCGAGGGCGAGCGCATCGCCGCCCTCGAAACCGAAGTCGCCGGCCTCAAGCAGGACGTCGCCGATATCGTCCGCGAAGTCCGCGCCACCCGCGCTGCCATCGACCAGGCCGGCGGCGGCATGAAGGTCCTGATCTGGATCGGCGGCCTGCTCCTCGGTGGTGGCGCGCTTCACCTCATCAACGCCCTCGGCCTGTTCCACCCCCCCACCGGAAAATGACCATGACCCCATTCGACACCGCCGTCGCCTTCACCCTGTGCGAGGAGGGCGGCTTTACCGACGATCCGCGCGATCCGGGCGGTGCCACCAATCTCGGCATCACCCGCGCCACCCTCACCCACTGGCGCGGCCGCCCCGCCACGGCGGATGACGTCCGTCACCTCACCGCCGCCGAAGCCGATGCCATCTACCAGGCGCTCTACTGGCACGCCCTGCGCTGCGACCTGCTGCCGTTCGGCATCGCCCTGATGGTGTTCGACTTCGGGGTCAACGCCGGGCCCGGCACATCCGTACGCGAACTCCAGCAAACCGTCGGCGTGGCCACGGACGGCCTGATCGGTCCCGTCACAGCCCTCGCCGCAACAGGCACCGACCGTGCCGGTCTGATCGCGGCGCTGCACGACGCGCACGAGCGGCATTACCGCGGCCTCGACGACTTTCCCGTGTTCGGCGCCGGCTGGCTAGCCCGGCTCACGCGATGCACCGCGCGCGCCATCAACCTCGCCGCCACCACCCCCTGAAAGGACACCCCATGATGGACCTCCTCAAATACCTCAACGCTCGTCTGGGCGAGGCCAGCACGCTGGCCGGCATTACCGGGCTGCTCGCCCTGCTGCACGTCCATCTCGACCCGGGTGTGGTGAAAGACATCACCCTCTACGCCCCTCTGGTCACCGGCGTGCTGTCGGTCCTGCTCGCCGATACCTCCGCCAGGAAGCCGCCCGCCGCGGTTGCCCAGGACGTGCTGGCCGGGCTCCTGGCCGCACTCCCTGCTGTGCAGCAGGCGCCTGCCAGCACACCGACGGCCCCGCCGCCCCCGGCCGCCTAACCTTCGCCCACTCTACGACCCCCGAGGCCCCGCCAGCGGCCCGCCGCCTCGGAACGTAACCCGGCCGCATCACAGGACATATCATGCGCTCTCTCCCGCTCCTCGCGGCCGTCGCCGGCTGCGCGCT
>CAIYPH010000819.1 GCA_903928045.1 uncultured Rhodospirillales bacterium | reverse complement strand
GGTCGTGTCCCATGTAGTGGTGTAAGAGCTGTGGGTAAGTGACCCGCCGTAGCGACCGCCACGAGTCTGGCGGAGGCGGGTCACTTATCCACAGCGGCGGTCATCGCGGATCTTCGGTAAGGTTTGGTCACCACAACTGAACCAAGCCAAAGGACCCTACGATGACCACCGAGACCATGAACCTCCAGGACCTTCTGGAGAAGACCACCGACGCCGATTTCCTGCGCGAGATGATCGGTTACACCGCCCAGCGCCTGATGGACGTTGAAGTGGAAGCCCTGACGGGCGCCGCCCCCGGCGTGCGCAGCCCGAACCGGACCAACCAGCGCAATGGGTATCGGGACCGCCGCTGGGAGACCCGAGCCGGCACGGTCGAGCTGCGCATCCCCAAACTGCGCCACGGCGCCTACTTCCCCGGCTTCCTCGACCCTCGCCGCTCGGCCGAGAAAGCCATGACCGCCGTCATCCAGGAGGCGTATATCCAAGGCGTCTCCACCCGCTCGGTGGACCATCTGGTGCAGGCCATGGGCATGACCGGTATCTCCAAGAGCCAGGTCAGCCGGCTGTGCGAGGAGATCGACGGCCGGGTGCAGACCTTCCTGAACCGTCCGTTGGAGGGCGACTGGCCGTATGTCTGGCTGGACGCCACCTATATAAAGGTGCGCGAGGGTGGTCGCATCGTTTCCAAGGCCGTCACCATCGCGGTCGGTGTCAACACCGATGGCCGTCGCGAGGTACTGGGCATGGACATCGGCCGCTCCGAGGCTGCGACCTTCTGGATCGAATTTCTGCGGAAATTGGCTCGCCGGGGCCTGCGCGGGGCCAAATTGGTGGTCTCCGATGCCCATGAGGGGCTGAAAGCCGCGATCACCCGGGTTCTGGGCGCCACCTGGCAGCGTTGCCGGGTCCACACGATGCGCAACCTGCTGGCCCACGCCGGCAAGCAGGGGCGCAGTGTCGCCGCCGCCTTCATCGGCACCGCTTTCGCCCAGGAAGACGCGACAGCGGCAAAAGCCCAGTGGCGCGGGGTCGCGGATCAACTCCGCCCCAAGCTGCCGAAGCTGGCCGCCTTCATGGACGAGGTGGAAGCCGATGTCCTGGCCTACATGGACTTCCCCGCCGCGCATCGGGCAAAGCTGCACTCGACCAACCCGCTCGAGCGCCTGAACGGCGAGGTCAAGCGCCGAACCGATGTCATCGGCATCTTCCCCAACGACGAGGCGGTCATCCGTCTGGTCGGCGCCATTCTGCTGGAGCAGAACGACGAGTGGTCGGTACAAAGAGGGCGTTATATGACGCTTGAAACGATCGCACCGCTCGGCGATAATCCCGTCGTCAGCCTGCCCGCAGTGGCAGTCTGAGACCCCCCGGCCAAGCCGCCGGAGAACGCGAAGGAGCCGTAGCTCTTACACCACGTCTGGGGACACGATCTTCGGCTTGGCGACGCTGCTTCGTGCTTCGCAACACTCGCAACAATGATCGCGGCGCTCCGAATTGCATCAACCAACCACACGGGTGCGCCAGTTTGGGCGATTAGACCGGCAACACTTTCGGGAGTTGGGGGCAGTGAACGCCCCTTTCCTTCACTCATGTTTACGCCCCATCGGGGTTGGCGGCCCTCGCCAATGTGTCAACACTGTCCAATGTGTCACCGGGGCACGCCTCACGCCACCGCCCCCCGCAGCCCCGTCACATTGGCACCCGCTACCGGAGCCGGGCGCGCGCAATACTCGGCCCAGTCAGCCATCAGGCGGCGGCGCTTCTCCATCAAATCACCCCGCCGGTATGCAGCCTCCACCTTGTCCCCAACCGTGTGCGCCAGCGCCACTTCCGCCACCTCGGCGGGGAAGCCGGTAGCCTCGGCGGCCCAATCGCGGAAGGTCGAGCGGAACCCGTGTGTTGTCAGATCGTCGCGGCCAAGGCGCCGCAGCGTCATCAGCATCGCCATGCCTGAAAGGGGCTTGCCGGGCTCGCCACCGGGGAACACGGCTCCATCCGGCTTCGCCACCGTGCGCAGCTTCGCCATATCCCGCAGGACGGCTAGCGCGGGCTCAGAGAGGGGGATGCGATGCTCCCGGCCACCTTTCATCCGTCCGGCCGGAACCGTCCACAAGGCGGCCTCCATGTCGATTTCTGCCCAGGTCGCGCCCAACACCTCGCCCGTCCGGGCAGCCGTCAAAATGGCAAATTCGAGGGCGCGGGCGCCAATGCCGGGGCGGGTGCGCAGTTTCACCATGAACGCGCCAATCTCCCCCCAAGGCAACGCGGCGTGATGCTCCACTTTCGCCACCTTGGCGCGGGAGGGCAGGGTTAGGGCTAGGTGCCCCTTCCATGCGGCCGGGTTCTCCCCGCTGCGCCAACCGTGCGCCTTGCCGTAGTCGAGCACGGCCTCGATGCGGCCCCGCACCCGTGAAGCCGTCTCGGGCTTTGTCGCCCATATCGGTTCCAGCGCGGCCAGGACGTGCGCGGTGCTCACCTCGGCCACCGGCACCGCGCCAAAATGCGGGTCGGCATAGGTTTCGAGTGTCGCGCGCCATTGGAGCGAATGTTTGTAATTCCGCCACCCGGCTTCGTGCGCCTCGATGTAGCGGCGGGCGGCATCGCTAAACGTCACCCGGCTTGCGGCCTCGGTTTGCGCCTTAGCCTTCTCTGCGGCTTCCACGGCCTCGCGATGGTTTAGGGGATCGGTCCCCTCTTTATGGAGCCTGCGCAGCGTCTCGGCCTTGTCGCGGGCATCTTTGAGCGCAACGCCACCCTTGCCGGCGGCGCCTAGCCCCATCTCCCGCATCTTGCCGCCCCGGACGTATCGGAACACCCATCCGCGCCAACCGGAGGGCTTCACCAGCAAATAAAGCCCTCCACCGTCGCCATATCGGCCCGGCGCGGCCTTATCCACTTGGGCGGCGGTAACTCCGGCGGCACGCTTGGGCATGGTGTCCCCTCTTCCTTGCGAATAGGGGAATAGGGGACCAAAAAACCTTCCCCGCTTCCTTCCCCTATTGTAGTGGCCGAACGGGCGCGGGTGCAAGCGGCAAGATACGGACGCATGAGCGCCGTATTTGACAGTTTACAGGGGATTTTCAGAGGGTTTCCGGCGGGGTGCGGCCGGGCACGAATAGAGGATTGGCGGAGGGGATGGGATTCGAACCCACGGTACACCTTTACAGTGTACAACGGTTTAGCAAACCGCCGCCTTCAGCCGCTCGGCCACCCCTCCGCCGGGAGAGACACGACGTTTGCAAGGCTGCTTCTAGGGGCTCGGCATCGCTCCGTCAAATGATCCCCGCCGGTCAGCCCAAAGCGACCTCGAAGCCCCGCTTCGTGGCCGGGCGGGCCATCATTGTCTCGTACCAGCGCTTGACGTTGGGGAAGTCGCCGAGGTCCACTTGGTGGCGTTGATGGCGCCACGCCCAGCCCAGGATGGCGAAGTCGGCGATCGAGATGTCGCCGGCGAAGAACTCCACGTCGGCCAGGCGGCGGTCAGCCACGCCGTAGAGGCGGCGGGTTTCCTTCATGTAGCGCGCCAGGCCGTAGCGGCGATCCGCCTCGTTTTCCAGCGCGATGAAATGATGCACCTGCCCGGGCATCGGGCCGAAGCCGGCCATCTGCCACATCAGCCACTCCAGCACCGGCACCTGGGCGCGGACGTCGGAGGGCCAGAATTTGCCGGTCTTCTGGCCGAGATAGATCAGGATGGCGCCCGACTCGAAAATGCTGATCGGCTGGCCGCCCGGCCCGTCGGGGTCGACGATGGCGGGGATTTTGTTGTTCGGGCTGATTTTCAGGAAATCCAGCGCGAACTGCTCATCCTTGGAGATGTTCACGAGGTACACGGTGTAGGGCAGGCTCATCTCCTCCAATGCGGCACTGATTTTGCGGCCGTTGGGGGTGTTCCAGGTATAGAGTTCGATGCTCATGGGGTGCTCCGGGGGCAGGTGGCAGGAGTAT
Organism: uncultured Rhodospirillales bacterium; assembly: GCA_903928045.1. The sequence goes on along the minus strand of CAIYPH010000819.1, from coordinate 8,930 downwards.
TGGCCAGCCCAGGCGCGCCGGCAAATCCCGCCGCCCTTCCCAAGCGGCCCGGCGGGCGACACAGTTGCCGCGCGACAACCGGAGCCCGCGCCATGGCCGACCCCATCCTGTTCCTCTCCATCACCGAGGTGAACGCCCTGTTTCGCCGCGGCGAGCTGACCCCCGGCATCCTGGTCGAGCGCCATATCGCCCGCATCGCCGAGGTCGAGCCTCGCCTCGCCGCATTCCAGATCGTTGATGCGGAGGGCGCCCGCGCGATGGCGGCGGCGGCGGATGCCCGCTGGCGGGCGGGCGCACCACTCTCGCCGCTGGATGGCGTGCCGATGACCATCAAGGACAATGTCGACGTTGCGGGCCACCCGACTCGCAATGGCTCGCTGCTCTCCTCCGAAGCGCCGGCGGCGGAGGATGCGCCGGTGGTGGCGCGTCTGCGCGAGGCCGGCGCGGTGTTCCTCGGCAAGACGACCACGCCGGAGTTCGGCTGGAAGGGCATCACCGACAGCCGCCTGCGCGGCGCCCGCACGCGCAACCCCTGGGACACCGGCCGTTCCCCCGGCGGTTCCTCCGGCGGCGCCGCTGCCGCTCTTGCGGCGGGGGTGGGCACCATCGCCTTTGGCAATGATGGCGGCGGCTCGATCCGCATCCCCGCCGCTTTCTCGGGCGTGTTCGGCATCAAGCCGAATTTCGGCCGGGTGCCGCATTCGCCGCTTGAAGGCTTCTTCGCCACCGTCGTCTCCGGTGGCCCGCTCACCCGCTCGGTGGAAGATGCCGCCATCGCGCTCGCCATCATGGCGCGCCCCGATGATCGCGACTGGTACGCGCTGCCGCCACCCGCCGAGGGCTGGCTCGATGGCCTCACGCCGCGCATGGCCGGCCTCAGGATCGCCTATGCGCCGCATCTCGGCGGCGCCGCGCCGGATGCCGAGGTGCGCGCGGTGGTGGAGGCGGCACTCGGCCGCATGTCGGCCGGCGGCGCGGCGATCGAGGAGACCGGCCCGCTCATCATGCGGCTACGCCCGGCCTTCGAGGCCTTCTGGGAGGCGAGTTTCGGCATGCGCCTCAACACCTATCCGCGCGAACAATGGGACCTCATCGACCCCGGCTACGTCGCGGTGGCCGAGCGCGGGCTCGACATGCCGGTCGAACCGGTGCTCGCTGGCGAGAAGGAGCGTGCCCGCCTGCACCGCGAGCTCGCCGCCGCCTTCCGCCAGTGTGACCTGCTGGTGACGCCCACCACCCCGCATGTCGCGCCCTCCATCGAGGCGGAATACAACACCCAGGGCTATGACCGCTGGCACGATGGCGTGCCCTACACCCTGCCCTTCAACCTCACCGGACATCCCGCGGCGTCCATCCCATGCGGCCTCACCGCGGAGGGGTTGCCGGTCGGGCTCCAGGTGGTCGGGCCGAAATACGCCGAGCGCGCGGTGCTCGAGGCCTGCCTGGCCATCGAGCGGCTGCTGGGCTTCAACGCCCTGCGTGAGGCCAAGATGGCGGCGTTCTGACACCATCGGGGAAACCCGCGCGGGCGCGCACCTCGGCGGGTGTGACGCCGCCCGCGCGCAGGTCCCGCAAGGTCGCCGCCTGGTCGCGCTTGGCCAGCCGCTTCCCGTCGGGGCCGAGCAGCAAGGGGTGATGCGCATACTCCGGCTCCGTCCAGCCAAACAATGCCTGGAGCAGGCGCTGCACGTCGGTCGCCGGCTTGAGGTCCATCCCGCGGGTCACCAGCGTGACGCCTTGCAGCGCGTCGTCATGCGTCACGCAGAGATGGTAGCTCGCCGGCGCGTCCTTCCGCGCGAGGATGACGTCGCCGAAGCGTGCGGGGTCACAGCGCAACCGGCCCTCGCCTGCCTCATGGAAGGAGAGCGGTCCGGCCGCAGCGCAGGCTGCCGCCATGTCGAGGCGCAGCGCATGCGGGGTTCCCGCTGCCAGCAGGGTCGCGCGCCGGGAGGGCGTGAGGCGGCGGCAAATGCCAGGATAGAGCGGGACCCCATCCGGCCCGTGCGGGGCGTGCGCCGAGCCGGCGGCCTCGCGGGCAATGTCGGCGCGGGTGCAGAAGCACGGATACAGCAGCCCGCGGTCGGCCAGGCGATCGAGCGCGGCGCGATACGCCGGCAGATGCTCCGACTGCACGCGGATCTCCGCGTCCCAGTCCAGCCCGAGCCAGTCGAGGTCCTCCGCGATGGCGGCCGCGAATTCCGGCCGGCAGCGTCCGGGGTCGATATCCTCCAGTCGCAACAGGAACCGTCCCCCCGCCGCCCACGCGATCGACCACGCGAACAAGGCGGCATGGGCGTGGCCGAGATGCAGCAGCCCGGTCGGGCTCGGCGCGAAGCGGGTGGTCGTCATCCCCCGAGACTAGCGGCAGATGACCCATTGATGAATCCCCTCCGCGTCGTCTTGCGGCGCGAGGGGGGCTTTGCGATAGTCACGTCAGGTTCACGGTGACGCTCGCTCTCTGACGGGTCGGCTTGATGACGGACCCCGATGCAGCGCGCGCCGCCCGACAAGGAGCGGCTCTTGCCCGACGGCGGACACCACTTCCCGGCCCTGGTCCTGAACGCCGACTTCAGGCCGCTCTCCTATTTTCCGCTCTCCGTTTGGTCCTGGCAGGACGCGGTGAAGGCGGTGTTCCTCGATCGCGTCTCGGTGCTCAACGAATACGAGCACGAGGTGCGCTCGCCCAGCATGTCGATGCGGCTGCCCAGCGTGATCGCGCTGAAGGACTACATCCCGACGGCGCGCCGCCCGGCCTTCACCCGCTTCAACGTCTTCCTGCGCGATGCCTTCTCCTGCCAGTATTGCGGCCATCGCCAGCCCGCGCCGGACCTCACGTTCGACCATGTCATCCCCCGCTGCCGCGGCGGGCGCACCACCTGGGAGAACGTCGTCACCGCCTGCGGCGCCTGCAACCTCGCCAAGGGCAGCCGGCTGCCGCGCGAGTGCCACATGTTCCCGCGCATGACGCCGCGCCAGCCCTCCACCTGGGAGTTGCAGGAGAACGGCCGCGCCTTCCCGCCGAACTACCTGCACCAGAGCTGGCGCGACTACCTCTACTGGGACAGCGAGCTCGAAAGCTGAACCCCTTCACCGGACACACGCCATGGCCCAACTTCTTGCACGCCGTGCGGCCCTGGCCGGACTCGGCGCGCTGATGGCCGGCAGTATCCGGGCGGAAGACGGCGCCGAGGCCCGCGCCGTCACCTGGCTCGCCGGCTGGGACAGCCACGACATTCATCGCACCGCCACCGCCGGAGACCGTCAGGGCGCCGACTGGCTCACCGCCGAGGCGCGCGCCCTTGGCGCAACCGTCGACATCGAGTCCTTCCCGCTCGACCGGTTGGACCCCGTGGCCGCCTTCGTCGAACTCGAAGGCACGCGCTATCCGGGCGTCGCGATGTTCGACGCGCCAGATACCCGCGACGGCCGCGTCCACGCGCTGGCCAACGAGATCGGCAAGGGCGAGGGGCTGATCGGCCTCGGCGTCACCTCGCCCTTGCAGGTCTACTCGCCCGACTTCCAGCGGATGCGCCGCGAAACCCCGCACTGGGCGCTGGTGCTGGTCACCGAGGGCGGCGCGCCGGGGCTGGCGCTGCTCAATGCCGAGAGCTTCACCCGGCCCTACGGCCCGGCCATCCTCCAGGTGCCGAGTGAGCTGAAATCGCTGCTGTTCGGCGCCATCGCGCGCGGCGCCGCCCTGCGCGTGGTCACCCGCAGCACCCGCACGCGCACCACCGCGCCCAACGTGGTTGTCACCCTCAAGGGGCGCGACGCCACCCGCCCGCCGCTGGTGGTGATGACCCCGCGGTCCTCCTGGTTCGTCTCCACCGCCGAGCGCGGCGGTGGGCTGGTGTGCTGGCTCGAATGCCTGCGCGCGCTCGCCGGCCGCCAGCCCGGCCGCGACGTGGTGTTCACCGCCAATTCCGGCCATGAGCTCGGCCATATCGGGCTCGATGCCTTCCTCGATCGCCGGCCCGGCTGGCTCACCGGCGCGGAGTTCGTGCATTTCGGCGCCAATATCGGTGCCGCTGGCGGCGCGCTGTCGGTGGTCTCCGGCCACGACGATCTGCGCGCCCGCATGTCCGCCGCGCTCACCGCGGCCGGACTCAAGCACGCCACCAGCGCGGCGATGCCGAACGGCGAAACCCGCGATATCCACCGCGCCGGCGGCCGCTACATCACCCTGGTCGGCGGCAACGCGCTGTTCCATTTGCCGCAGGACCGCCTGCCCCACGCCGTCGCGCCGGACGCAGTGGTGCGCGCGGCGGCGGCGGCGGTGCGGGTCGTCAGCGATCTCGCGGCCTGACCTGCCCAATTCCGGCCCGCTTCTGTATACCGGCTCCACCGCGGCACACCGCGGACCCACTGGAGCCCATCGATGCTGCGGACCCTCAAGCGCCTGTTCGTCCCCCCCCTGCGCCACCTCACCCGGCCGAGCCGGCCGCCCTTCGCCGCGCCGCCCGAGCTGTCGCTCGATGAGCGGGTCGACCTCGCGACGCTGTGCCGGGATTGCGACGACCTGCCGAAGGTGGCGGGCGCCGGCGAGGTGATCACCGATGCCGACGGCGCGCGGGTGCAGGTCATGCATAACGGGCTCAGGATGCTCGCCGACGGATATTGCGGCGGCTGGATGACCGAGCTGATCCGGCGCTGCCAGGGCCATCATGAACCCCAGGAGGAGCGGGTGTTCCACGAGGTGCTGGCGCGCATGCCCGCCAATGCGACGATGATCGAGCTCGGCGCCTGGTGGAGCTTCTACACGCTGTGCTTCCTCCAGAACCATCCCGCCCGCCAGGCGGTCGCGCTGGAGCCCGACCCCGAACGCCGGGCGCTTGGCGAGCAGAACGCCGCGCGCAACGCCATGGCGCCGCGCTTCGTCGACGGCTTCATCGGCGCCACCTCGCTCCCCTCGGCGCGCTTTCGCCTCGATTCCGGCCATGATGTCGCCATCCCCCGCCGCAGCGTGCCCGACCTCCTCGCACAATCCGGCTTCGACGTGCTGGACCTGCTGCACTGCGACGCGCAGGGCGCCGAATATGACGTGCTGACCAGCTGCGCCGAACTCCTTCAGTCCGGCCGCATCCGCACCGTGATCGTTTCCACCCATCACCACTCCATCACCGGCGATCCGCTGACCCATCAGCGCTGCATGGCGGTGATCGAACGCTGCGGCGGCGCCATCTTCGCCGAGCACGACGTGCAGGAAAGCTACTCGGGCGATGGCCTGATCGCCGCCCGCTTCGGGCCGGATCAGGCGGCCTGGCCGACCATTCCCCTGTCGCTCAACCGCTACTCGACGAGCCTGTTCCGCAACCCGCTGTTCGACCTTGCCGAGACGATGTGACCGCGGAAACCCCTGCGATCCATGCCCTGGTATGTGGGTCCGGTAATAACGCGTAAACCGCCGTGACTCACGGCCGGCATTGCTTGACGCCGCGGTGAAGAGGGACAGAGGGTAGCACCGAAGACGGAGCGATTGCGTCCCGGTGGCAAATCTCGAATACAGCCCGGCCCTTGGCGGCTTCGTGCCCTTTGGTACCCTAGCCACCGCAACCTCGACGGTCACCGTCGCGGCCGGCGATGCCCTGTTCGTGCGCACCACCGGCACACTCGTGCTGCCGACCGGGCTCCCCGCGGCGAGCCTCACCATCGGCGGCCTGAACGGCACGTCCCCCGTCGTCATCCTGCCGGAAGGGGCAACATTCGCGGCGCCGGTCACGGTCGCGTCCGGCGGGCAGCTGCAACTCGGCCAGAACATCGCCCACCCCAACGCGGCCAACCCCGCCCTGCTGCCGGGCGGCCTCACGGTCGCGAGCGGCGGGCAGGTCCTGGTGGTCGATGGCGCGCTCGGCGGCACCATCACGCCGGCCGGCACCATCGAAGTGCGCAACAACGCGACCCTGCTGCCCGCGGCGACGCTCGTCCTGCCGTCGCTGGCGCCGCCGCTGCCGATCCGGGTTGACGCCACCGGGACGCTCACCGAGCAGGGCGCGACCAGCACGGCAACGCTGGTCGCGCTGCTGACCAATCAGGACGCGAGCGGCAATCCGCTGTTCAACGGCCAACTCACCTTCAGCGGCACCCTCGACAACACCGGCGCCGTACTGCCGCTGGCAAGCCTCGGCGCGCTCACCCTGAGCGGCGCCACGGTGGTCGGCGGCACCATCACCGGCGGCGTATCGCTGGCCGGCTGCGTGTTCGACGGCGTCTCCATCGCCGGCACGCTGACCACGGCGACGGGCAAGCAGAACACCCTCAAGGGCAGCGTCGGCGGATCAGGCACTCTCGCGGTCGATGGCACCCTGACCTTGACGGGCGCGGTGACGCTCGATCCTGCGACGCTGGTGCTGGGCGCCAACGCGCAGGTCGTCTCCAATGGCCGCGTCGATCTCGCCATCGGCACCGCCGGCGAAGTGCTGTTCACCGGCCCCGCCGCGGTCTCCCTCGCCACCGGCTCGACAGCCGGGATCGCCGGCACGCTCGATCTCGGCGCCAACGCCTCCCCCACCACCATCAGCTGGTCCAGCCCCGCCGGCGCGCTGGCAACCGCGGCCAGCGGCGTCGTTCACGTCGGTGCCGCCACCAGCTTCGTGGTCGACACCGCCTTCTCCTCCCACGGCACGATCACGCTCGACGGCGGCACGCTCGACGTCCTGCAAAGCGCCACCCTCGGCACCGTGAGCTTCACCTCCACCGGCGCCGCCCTGGTCCTCGGCCAGGCCGGTGACAGCGGCTCGCTGCTCGATTTCGCCGATGGATCGACCGTGCTGTTCACCGGCGCCGCCGATATCGGCGCCTCGGCCGTGCTGCATGACGGCACGCTCGACATCTTCGCCTCAACCGGCACCCTCGACGGCAGTTTCGCGCTTATCCGCACCGATGGCGGCGTCTACCGCGAATTCGACTTCACCCTCGGCATTTCCGGGCTCGACCTCGCCCTCACCACCAACGGCATCGCCATCACCGCCTGCTATGCCGAAGGCACGCAGCTCGCGACGCCGGATGGCCCGCGCCGGATCGAGACGCTTCGCGCGGGGGACAGGCTGTGCACCGCCGCTGGCGGCTGCCGCGACGTGGCCTGGCTCGGCTGGCGCGGCCTCAGCCCGGCCCGTCATCCTCGGCCCTGGGACGTGAACCCCGTTCGCGTCGTCAAGCACGCCTTCGGCCCCGGCCTCCCGCTGCGGGACCTGGTACTGTCACCCGATCACGCGCTGTTCGTCGAGGGCGTGCTCATTCCCGTCCGCTATTTGTGCAATGGCCTCACGGTGCGGCAGGAGGCATGGGAGCGTGTCACCTACTGGCACGTCGAGCTTGACCAGCATGACGTGCTGCTCGCCGAAAGCCTCCCGGCCGAGAGCTTTCTGGACACCGGCAATCGCGCCGCCTTCGAGAATGGCGACGCGCCGCTGGCCGCCCATCCCGAATTCGCCCGCGAGGCCTGGCATCAAGCCGGATGCGCGCCGCTCGTCACCGCGGGGGAGACGGTGGCGGTGGTCCGCGCCGCCCTGCTGATGCAGGCCGGCGCGCTCGGCCATCACCTCACCGCCGATGCCGGCGCCCGGATCATCGCCAATGCGGCCGGGTCGCGGCTGACCAGCCGGACCTTCATTCCCGCCGAGGTCATACCCGGCAGCGACGACCACCGCCGCCTCGGCGTTGCCGTCACCGCGATCCGCATGGCTGGCGAGCTGGTCGCGCTCGACGACCCCCGCCTCGGCGCCGGCTGGCACCCCCCCGAGCCCGGGCTGCGCTGGACCGCGGGGGACGCCGAGATCCTCGGCAGCGACGTCACCATCGAGACGCTCGCTGCCGGCGCGGTCTATTGGCCGGAGGACGGCCCCGCCGCGGCCGATTGGTGGTTGCGTGCCGCGCAGGGCTGAGCACGGCGGCGGCAAATGAGAGACAGGAAGCGCTTCTTTTTTGAAAAAAAGAAGCAAAAAATTTTTATTCCATTGATGAGTACCGCACCCGACGATCCGCGGGGAGTGCGCCAGCGGCATGGATGGATCGCAAAGTTCTTTTTGTTCACTAAAACCACTGCTGCCCCCCGCATGCCGCCATCCGCACTCATCCGTGGTATCAGGGCGGGTGCCACCGCCGACCCGGATTCGCCCATTCAATGTCCCTGAATTTCACCGTCGCCACCTCGGATGACCTGATCAACGACATCACCACCATCGATGTCGGCGGGGCGCTCGCCGCGCCGGGCCAGGCCTACACGATCACGCTGGCCAGTGACCTCGTGCTCACGAGGAACATCACGCCGATCAATCTCGCCCCCGGCGCGCAGCTATCCATCCTCGGCGCCGGGCATACCATCGACGGCAACGGCGCATACGGCGGCTGGTTCCTGTACTCCGGCACCTTGTCTCTCCAGGCGATGACGGTGACCCACGCGATCGCGCGCGGCGGCACCGGCGGGCAGGGGCTCGGCCTCTACGGCGAAGGCGGCGGCGGCGGCGCCGGGCTCGGCGGCGCCCTGTTCGTGGCGGCCGGCGGCACCGCGACGCTCGGCGGGGTCTCGCTGCTGAGCAACCAGGCGATCGGCGGCGATGGCGGCGCCTATGCGCTCACTAACAATGGTCAGGCGAGCGGCGGCGGTGGCGGCTTGTCGGGCGGCACTGGGGCCGACGGCGTCGCGGGCGCTCAGATCGGTGGCGGCTACGTCGATGGCGGCGGCGGTGGCGCCCATGGCGGCGCCGCCGGCCAACCCGGCGGATTTGGCGGTGGCGGTGGCGGCACGTCCCAAAGCAGCGGGATCGGCGGCGCCGGTGGGTTCGGCGGCGGTGGCGGCGGCGGCTCCTTTCCGTATGGCTTCGGTGGGGCTGGCGGGTACGGCGGTGGAGGCGGCGGCGGCGGCTATGGTGGGCCCGGCGGCTATGGCGCCGCCGCCGGCGGCTACTCCACCGGCGGCGGCGGGCTTGGCGCGG
>CAIYPH010000818.1 GCA_903928045.1 uncultured Rhodospirillales bacterium | reverse complement strand
GGATCTGGCGGATATCGGCGAATTCCGCATGCAGGAACAGGCGCTCCTGCGCCATGGCCACCCGTTTCACCGCGGCGTAGAGCGTGTCCGGCGGGGCCTTGAAGGCGGTGATCCGGTCGGGCGTCGGCGTGAATCCCGCGGGGGCGGCGAGATAGGTGTTCGGTGTGGCCGGACGCTCGATATGCGCCATGTCCATTGGTGGCGGAACCGGCAATCCCTCGATCCCCTCGCCACCGCAGGCGGGGAACACCAGGCCCAGCAGCATCGGCAGCAGCCGCATCACACCTCCTCCGCGATACGCAAGCGCAGGCGGATCACCCCGCGCGCCTCGGCCGCCGGCACGGGTTTCCCCTTGCGCAGGATATCGATCGCGCCGGCGTCCGAGAGCCGGCAGGCGGCGCGGCGGATGGCGGATAACTGCCGGCGCCAGGCCTCGGCCGGTTCCGGCACGAGGTGTTTCGCGACGTCGGACGGGTCGATCGATTTTCCCGGACCGCAGGCGGTGGCCAAACGGAGAATCGCGGCTTCGAGGGGGCTATGTTCGCTCACACTCCTGTATGTGTCCCCCTGGGAGCACGGATGCAAGCTCCGTTGCCCCTGGGGTCAGGCGGTGAACGCCATGCGATGCTGTGGCGGGAAGCGCAGCGGGGCGCCGAACAGGGGGCCCTGGCCCTCATCGCACCCGCAATGGGCAAGAAATGCGCGTTGTTGCTCGGTCTCCACGCCGTCGGCGACCACCGAGAGCCCCATCGTCTGGGCGGTCGCGATCGCGGCCTTCGCGATCGCGGCGTCCTCGCGGTCGATCGGCAGACCGCGGACGAGGGTGCGGGCCAGTTTGATCGAGGTGAGCGGCAGGCGGCGCAGCAAGGTGAGGCTGGTGACCCCGGCGCCGAATGCATCGACGCATAGCCCGACCCCGAGATCCCGCAGCGCGGACAAAGCGAGCAGCCCGTCGGCGTCGAGATCGACCAGCATCGTCTCCGGCAGGATCAGTTCGAGCCGATGGCCGGGGAACCCCATCGTGGCGAGTGCGGAGCCGACCGCGCCGATCAGCCGATCGGAGCGGGTCAGTTCCTCCGGCAGGCTCACCGACAGCACCTCGTGCGGCATCAGGCCGGGGTGCTGGAGGACATACTGCATCAGCAGCCCCATGGGCGGCTGACGTGCGACCTGGCGCAGACAGATGGCCTCGAAGCCGGTCGGCTGGTCGTTCTTGAGGGAGCGGCGGTGGAGGAAATAGACCGCGACCGCGTCGCTGGATGGGAGGGTGCTTTCGCCCGGATTGCGCTCGGTGCGCGGCCGCTCGGCCCGGAGGCGGGGGCGGTCGAGGCGGGGGGCGGGGCTTGCGGCGGCGGATGGAATGCTGATCATGATGGCTCTCAATAACAGTCGCTCCGTCCAGTTTTCCGAGACATTCCTTTCGAATTCATGAACTGCCGTCTCACGGTTTCGTTTGAGTGCGCCGCAGCGAGACGATGTGGCGGGAAATGATGGATTGTGCGGAAATCCGATTAATGTCTTGTCAACTGCGCTTCGCTATGACCCGTCGTTGTCATAGAGCCCACGAGACATTTATGCTCGATCTGGTCGACCCCGATATTCAAGTCGCCGCGGAAACGGAGCCGACCTTGTGCCGTCTGGATCATGCGGTTTTCACCAAGCTCGGGCGCGTCACCTTCCGGCGGGCCGAGACCGATGGCACGCCGATGTTGATGGTCAATTTCGGCGAGCGGGAGGTTGGCATCCCGCTCAGCAGCCTCAAGCATGCGTTTGGCATTTCCGATGCAAGCGATGATGGGCGGATGCTCGGGCTGATGGCTGAGAGTCTCGATGTCGTCACCAGTCTGCAGATCGGGGACCCGCTGCCGGATGACGTGATCACCGGGGCGGCGAGCTG
>CAIYPH010000817.1 GCA_903928045.1 uncultured Rhodospirillales bacterium | reverse complement strand
GGAAATCCGGGATCAATACAGCATCAGCCTGACCAACACCGCGGCGGCGGCGCGTATCGAGACATTCTGGTTCGCCTGGGATGACCTGCCCGACGCCAACTTCATGACGGTGAACCCGGTCAACGTCACCTCCCCCTCCGGCTGGTTCGCCCTGGTCACCCACATCTCCTCCTCCACCCCCGATGGCTACGGCATCCAGTTCTACACCCCGTTCTCCGGCAGCGCGCTGACCGCCGGCCATACCCTCACCGGCTTCTCCTTCCAAAGCACCGAGACGCCGGCGCAGATGTTCGCCGCATCGCCCTTCGAGCCGAGCTTCAACACGCTCTCCTCCTTCGTCTACCCGAACTGGCCCCCAACCGTCGGCGACCCCAACGGCTTCAACCTGGTCGTCGCCTGCTTCGCCGCCGGCACCCGTATCCTGACCGCATGCGGCGAAATCCCCGTGGAACACCTCACCGAAGGCGCGCACGTCGCCACCCTCGACGGCCGCTTTCAGCCGATCCGCTGGCTCGGACATCGCCGGATCGACTGCCGCACCCACCCGAGCCCCGCCGACGTCCAGCCCATCCGCGTCCGCGCCGGTGCCTTCGCCCCCGGCGCCCCCCTGCGCGACCTGCTACTGTCCCCCGATCATGCCGTCCATGTCGATGGCGCGCTGATCCCGATCCGCCACCTCGTCAACGGCGCCACCATCGCGCGCGAACCGCGCGACACCGTCGTCTACTGGCACGTCGAACTCCCCACCCATGCCGTGATCCTGGCCGAGGGATTGCCCACGGAAAGCTATCTCGATACCGGCAATCGCGCCGCCTTCGCCAATGGCGGCGCCCTCGCCCTCGCCCACCCCGATTTCGCGGCCGGCGTCTGGCATGCCCAGGCCTGCGCCCCGCTCGTGCTCGACGGCCCGGCTGTCACGTCGGTGAAACAGCGCCTGCTGAGCCGCGCCGAAACCCTTGGCTTCAGCGCCCGGCCCGAGCCGCATCTGCGTCTCCTCGTCGACGGGCACCCCATCGCACCCACCATAGACGGCGACCGCTACCAGTTCGATCTCCCCCCCGGCGCCCGCGAGGCCCGGCTGCAATCCCTGTCGGCGGTTCCCGCGGAAATCGCCGCCGATGCGCGCGATCCCCGCCGGCTCGGCGTCGCGCTGGCTGCCCTCCGTCTCGATGGCCGCCCGGTCGAGCCCCCCGTCGCCGCCGGATGGCACGCGCCGGAGCCTGGCCTGCGCTGGACCAGCGGTGACGCCGCTTTGCACTGCGCCGGCGCCCGCCGCCTGGAGTTCGCCCTGGTCGCCGCACTGCGCTACTGGCACTCTCCCGCCGCCTGAACGCCCCCGCCGCACGCGCGGCGCCCAACCCCACGGAGATCGAATGGCACAGGACCTCGGGACGCGCACTTTCCTCGGCATGCTCACGCCGAGTTCGAACACCGTGCTGGAACCGCTGACCACCGCGATGCTGGCCGGCCTCCCGGAGGTGACGGCCCATTTCGCCCGCTTCCCGGTCACCGAAATCGCGCTCACCCCCTCCGCCCTCGGCCAGTTCGACGACAGCCACATCCTGCGCGCCGCCGAAATGCTGGCCCACGCCAAGGTCAACGTCATCGCCTGGAACGGCACCTCCTCCGGCTGGCTCGGCTTCGAGGCCGATGAACGCCTCTGCCAACGCATCACCGCCGCCACCGGCATTCCCGCCACCACCTCGATGCTCGCGCTGAACGAGCTGCTCGCCCGCCTCGGCGCCAAAACCCTCGGCTTCGTCACCCCCTACCGGGACGACGTGCAGGCCCGCATCCTCGCCAACTACGCCGGCCTCGGCCTCGCCTGCCCGGCCGAACGCCACCTCGGCCTGAAAGACAATTTCTCCTTCTCCGAGGTCACCGAGGCCACCATCATGGCGATGGCCCGCGCCGTCGCCGTCGCCGTCGCCGCCGGCGCCTCCCCGCCGGATGCCATCGCCATCGTCTGCACCAACATGCGCGGCGCCCCCGTGGCCGCCGCCCTGGAAGCCGAACTCGGCCTCCCCGTGCTCGACAGCATCGCCACCGCGGTCTGGAAATCCCTCGCCCTCGCCGGCATCAACCCCGCCCGCGTCACCGGCTGGGGCAGCCTCTTCGCCGTGCCCGCCACACCCTGACGATCGGCCGGCCGGCCGCACGAACCGCACACCCGGCCTGCCCAAATCAGCGCCAATCGTTAACGCACGCGGTTGACCCCCCGCTGATGATCCCTTGCGCGGCACCTGCCATTTCAGCCGCATGGCCCTGGAATTCCTCCGCTCCTTCTTCAAACGCCCACACACCGCGCAAGGCGCCGCCGCGCGGCCCGGCCCGGCCCATGGCGGCTTCGCCGAACGCCCCGCCACCTGGTCGCCCGGCTATGCCGCCTCCAGCGCCCGCGCCCCCGCCGACCCGTCGTCCCAAGCCGCCGGCCCGCTCCCCTTCCCCAGCACCGGCCCGCACGGCCACCGCGAACGCATGCGCGCCAAACTGCTGGACCGCGGGCCCGACGCCCTCGCCGACTACGAACTGCTCGAAATGCTGCTCTTCTTCGCCCAACCCAAAGGCGACACCAAACCCCTCGCCAAGCGCCTGATCAACCATTTCGGCAGCTTCGCCGGCGTCCTCGCCGCCCCGCAGGACGCCCTGCTGCAAACCACCGGCCTCGGCCCCCACAGCGTCGCCGCCCTCAAACTCGTCCAGGCCTCCGCCATCCGCCTCGCCCGCGCCGAGGCCGTCGAAGCCCCCGTGCTCTCCAACTGGGACCGCCTGATCGACTACCTCACCGCCGCCATGGCGCGCGACAAGGTGGAGCAGTTCCGCATCCTCTTCCTCGACACCCGCAACCGCCTCCTCGCCGACGAAAAACAAGCCAGCGGCACCGTCAACCACACCCCCGTCTACCCCCGCGAAGTCGTCAAACGCGCCCTCGAACTCCACGCCACCGCTCTCATCCTCGTCCACAACCACCCAAGCGGAGACCCCAGCCCGTCCGACGACGACATCGACATGACCCTCGAAATCCGCAGCGCCGCCCAGGTCCTCGGCATCGTCCTGCATGACCATATCATCATCGGCAACGGCAAATGGTGCAGCCTGCGCCGGGAGGGCTACCTTTAGTGGCGGCACGCCATCAGGGAGGGGAAGGGTGTTCTTTTTGTGAACAAAAAGAACCAAAAAACTTTTCCTGACTTCGTTGCCGTTGGCGTGCCTCCCGGGAAGGCGGGAGTGGTACAAGCTATTGGATTGCGGTTTTTTGCTTCTTTTTTCCAAAAAAGAAGTGCTTCCTTCCGCTTGCCTTGCCTTCTCTTAGTTTTTCGGGTTCTCAAGTGGACAGGGTAAAAAAGACTTTTTATTCCGTTCCATGACGTTGGCGTACTCCCCGTGGATGGAGGGGGTGGCACAAACCAAGAGGACGAAAATTTCAGCTCCCATTTTTCAAAAAAGGAGTGCGTCTCTTAGAGTCTGACTCGGAATTGATGAAAACGGATCACGCTCGTGCCAGGCGTCTGGTGAGCAGGCGGATGTGTGCGATGAGCAACCATGCGCTCGCGCTGGAGATCGTCGCCTCGAAATCCTTGGCGAGCCTGCGGCATCG
>CAIYPH010000816.1 GCA_903928045.1 uncultured Rhodospirillales bacterium | reverse complement strand
GTCATCAAGCTATGGAAGATGCCGTTCTACTGGCAAACTCCGCAGCCAAACGGATAAAAGTTTTTTGCTTCTTTTTTTCAAAAAAGAAGCGCTTCCTTCCCTACCCCTTCTTCACGTTCCAAAACGCCGTCACCGGCGCCTTCACGATATCGCTGACGGTATCGCGATGCGCCTGGGGGACGAAATACTGGCCGACAGGGATGAAGGGCGGTTCTTCGAAGGCCAATAGCTGCATTTGTTCGCAGACCTTCTTTTGCGCCGCGAGATCCGGCGCGTCGAACCATTGTTCGGTGAGGTCTTCCATGCGCGGGTTGGGTTTGTGGCCGTGGAGCGGGAGGTGGGAGCCGGGGTTGGTGATCCAGAGGCCGGCCCAGCCGACGGCGAAGATGTTCCAGGCGCCTTTTTCGGTGTTTTCCTTGGCGTTCCAGCGGCTGAGCAGGGTTCCCCAATCGGTGGCGTCGAGTTTCACGTTGAGGCCGATGTCACGCAGCATTTGGTTGAGCACCATGCCGTAGGCGTTGGCGGTGGGGAGTTCGGTGGGCACCATCTGGACGATTTGTTCGCCGTTATAGCCGCTCTCTTTGACCAGTTTGCGGGCGGCATCGAGGCTGCGGGGGCCGGTGAGGGCTTCCATGCCGACGCCGCTGGCGTAGGGGGAGGCGGGGTGGAAGGGGCCGACGCCGGTGCGCATGAGTTCGGTCTGGTCGCCGATGACGGCCTGGATGTAGTCGGACTGGATGACGGCGGGGAAGAGGGCGCGGCGGAGTTTGGGGTTGTCGAAGGGCGGGATGGCGTTGTTGAAGTAGATTTCGGTCCAGGTGCCGAGCGGGTCCACCACCTCGACCTGGACGCCCGGGGATTTGCGGAGTTGGGGCAGGAGATCGAAGAGGGGGCGTTCGAGCCAGTCGACCTCGCCTTTGATGAGGGCTTGGGCGGCGGTTGAGGTGTCGGGGATGATGTGCCACTCGACACGGTCGAGATGGACGACCTTGCCGCCGGACCACATGTCCGGCTTTTCGTTGCGGGGGACGTATTTGTCGAATTTGGTGAAGGCGGCGCGGCTTGAACGGTCCCACTCGTCGGGGAGGAAACGGTATGGGCCGGAGCCGACGGCTTCGGTGATCTGGTTGAAGGCGTCCTTGGCGCTGACGATGCGCTCGGGGAGAATGAAGCAGGAGGTGGCGCCGAGGCCGTAGGGGAGGTGCGCGAAGGGCTTCTTGAGGTGGATCTCGAAGGTGCGGTCGCCGGTGGCCTTCATTTCGTTGAGCTGGGAGGCCATGCGCTTGCCGAACAGGTCCCTCCCGGACCAGCGCTTGATGGAGGCGACGGCATCCTTGGCGCGGACGGGTTCGCCGTCATGGAACCAGAGGTTTTCGCGCAGTTTGAAGGACCACACCAGGCGGTCGGCGGAGAGTTCGTAGCCCTCCAGCATTTGCGGCTGGGGCATCAGCTTGGCATCGAGGCCGAAGAGCTGGTCGGCGTACATGTAGGCGGCGTCGAAGGCGATGAGGGCGCTCGACCAGAGGGGGTCCGGCGTCGAGAGGTTGGCGTGGGGGACGAAGCGCAGGGTTTTGGCGGCGCTTTGGGCGATCGCGGGGCGGGCCAGGGGGGCCGCGGCGGCGAGGGAGAGGGCGGAACGGCGCGGCAGCTTCATCGACATGGGGCGACCTCCGGACGGGTCCGGTAGCCTAGGCACCCCATGGCGATGGGCGCAAGGGTGTCAGGGCTTTTGGTAGGTGGCGAAGAACTTCCGCACGGCGACGAGGGTTTCCCAGGTGCCTTTGAAGCCCTTGGGGATGAGGAAGGTGTCGCCGGCGGTGTAGGTGGCGACGGTGCCATCGGCGGCGGTGAGGCGGACGGTGCCTTCGAGCAGGGTGCAGAGCTCGTCCTTGACGTAGTTGATGTCGGACTTGCCGGGCTCGGAGGACCAGAAGCCGCTGCGGAAGGCGCCGTCGGGGTCGGAGTACCACAGCTTGGTGGTCATCCGCTTGCCGGGCTCGCCGGTGGCGGCGGGGTCATAGGCGATGGTGTGGATGGTGTTGAGGCTGGCGTCATCGGGCATGGATGGGCTCCTCCAAGGGTGGGGAGAAGGAAGCGGTTCTTTTTTGGAAAAAAGAACCAAAAAACTTTTATCCGTTTGGT
>CAIYPH010000815.1 GCA_903928045.1 uncultured Rhodospirillales bacterium | reverse complement strand
CTTCTTTTTTTCAAAAAAGAAGCGCTTTCTTCCTGCCTTAAAACAGCACCGAAGCATCCGGCGTATAAGCCGCCAGCTTATCCCGATCGAGATGCAGCCCCAGCCCCGGCTCCTCCGGGATTTGCAGCCAACCCTCGGCGTCAATCTTGAATGGTGCCTGGGTGATGCCGTCGAGGTAGGGGCTTCCGCCGATGTATTCGACGAGGTCGGTATTGGGGAAGGCGCTGGCCATTTGCAGGTCGGCGGCGAGGCCGACGGCGGTGTTCCAGCCGTGGCCGATGTATTTGACGCCGTAGTCGTCGGCCATCCAGGCGATGCGGCGTTGTTCGGACATTCCGCCGACTTTGGTGACGTCGGGTTGGATGATGTCGAGTGCGCCGCGTTGCAGCCAGGGGAGGAAGGTTTGGCGGCGGGTGAGGCATTCGCCGCCGGCGATGGGCACGGGGGAGACGCGGCGGAGGTGGCAGAAATCGTCGATGGCGTCGGGGCGCAGCGCTTCTTCGAACCAGCCGACGTTGAAGTCTTTCAGCATTTCGGCGGTGCGCATGGCCCATTTGAGGCCTTGCGGCCAGTAGCTGTCGGAGGCGCCGGCATCGACGAAGAGTTTGGTGTCATCGCCGGCGCCTTCGCGGGCGGCGCGGATGATGGCTTCGTCGAGTTTGGTGTCATCGCGGCGGCCGAAGGGGCCCCAGCCGATCTTGAAGGCGCGGAAACCGAGGGCGCGGTATTCGGCGAGCAGGTCGCGCATTGGGCCTGGCTCGTCCATCAGGAGGGAGCAATAGGGCTGCACGCGCTTGGTGTAGGTGCCGCCGAGCAGGCGGCCGACGGGCATGCCGGTGACTTTGCCGAGGATGTCCCACAGGGCAATATCGATGCCGCCGATGACATGGGTGAGGGTGCCGCCGCGGCCCATCCAGAAGGTGTTCTGGTGCATTTTCTCGCTGACGCGTTCGGGCTCCAGCGCGTTTTCGCCGAGGAAGAGGGGTTCGAGCACTTTCACCCCGGCCAAAGCGAGGCCGCCATTGGTGAACACGCTGCCATGGCCGACGATGCCGGCATCGGTGTGCACGGCGAGCAGGGCGTGGACGGAGTCTTCGGGGCGGATTTCGGTGGACCAGCCGCCTTTCGGGGTTTCCCCCACCAGCGGCGCGACGCTGACGCGGGTGATGCGCACGGGGGTCTGGAGTGCGGTTTCCCTCGGTCCTGGCATTGATCTATCCTCCCTTTGTCCAGGGAACATTAAGCCCGCCCGCGATTGAACGAAAGGGAACGCGAATGAAGCGCATCATGCTGGTTGAGTGCATGCAGGAGATCTCGTCCTTCAACCCGATGCAGTCGGGCTACGAGGAATTCGCGATTTCGCGGGGGGAGGAGTTCTACCGCAACCGCGGGCTGAACACCGGGCTGGGCGGCGCGCTGGAGGTGTTCGACGGCGCGGATGTGGAGCTGGTGCCGACCTATTCGGCGCGGGCGGGGAGTGCGGGGCTGCTGTCGGCTTCGGGCTGGGCGCGGGTGTCGTCCGAGTTGATGGCGGCGGTGAAGGCGGGGTTCGAGCGGATCGACGGCATTTATGTCTCGCTGCATGGCGCGATGGGGGCGGATGGCGAGTTGGACCCGGAGGGGTGGATTCTCACCGAGATCCGCAAGCTGGCGGGGCCGGAGATTCCGATCGTGATTTCGCTTGATCTGCACGGCATCTGCACGGACCGGATGCTGAAGGCGATCGATGGGCTGGCGATCTACCACACCTATCCGCATGTCGATTTCGCCTCCACCGGCCAGCGCGCGGCGAAGCTGCTGCTGCGGTTGATGGCGAAGAAGACGCGCACCACGATCGCCCGGGTGGTGATCCCGGCGCTGGTGCGCGGCGATGAGTTGATCACCAAGAGCGGCTGCTATGGCGATATGATCCGCGAGTGTTTGCGGCTGGAGCGCGAGGGCACCGCGATGTCGGCGGGGATCATGATCGGCAATCCGTTCACCGATGTGCCGGAGCTGTGCAGCCAGGTGATCATCATGACCGAGGATGACACGGCGACGGCGGAGCGCGAGGCGCTGCGGCTGGCGGGTGAGTTCTGGCCGCAGCGGGCGCGCATGCAGGGCAAGTTCATCAGCCTGGAGCGCGCGATTGCCCAGGCGCGCACCATCGAGGGGCCGGTGATCTTCACCGATGCGCCGGATGCGACGTCCTCGGGCGCGACGGGGGATTCCAATCTGATCCTGCGGGCGCTGGGCGAGGCGGGGTATCCGAAGCGGGTGCTGGCGCAGATCGTCGATCCCAAGGCGGCGCGGGCGGCGCATGCGGCGGGGGTGGGCCAGGTGATCGAGTGCACCTTGGGCGGCCAGCATGATCCGGCGCGGTTTCCGCCGATGAAGGTGACGGCGCGGGTGCAGTTGCTGTCGGACGGGCGGGCGCGGCTGGAGACGGCGCATTCGCCGCTCGAGGCCGGGCCGACCGCGGTGCTGACCTGGGGGAATACCTCGGTGGTGGTGATGAGCCGCTCGGTCAGCCTGTTCGACCGGGCGATGTATTATGCGAACGGGCTCGATCCGCAGGATTTCGACCTGATCGTGGTGAAATCGCCGCACACCGAGTTCCATATGTATGACCAGTGGGTGGAGAAGAACTTCAACCTGGATATCCCCGGCGCCACTTCGGCCAATCTGCCGACGCTCGGCCACACCATATGCGCGCGGCCGATGTATCCGCTCGATCCGGACGCGATTTTCACACCGCGGACGGTGATCTACACCCGGGGGTGAGGGCCATGAAGGTCAGCATCCTCGACGATTATTTCGACACGCTGCGCACCCTGCCCTGTTTCGCGAAGCTCGCGGGGCATGAGGTGACGGTGTGGAACGACCATGTGCAGGACACCGAGGCGCTGGCCGCGCGGCTGGCCGAGACCGAGGCGCTGGTGCTGTTCCGCGAGCGGACGAAGATCCAGGGCGCGCTGCTCGACACGCTGCCGAAGCTGCGGCTGATCAGCCAGCGCAGCGTGTACCCGCATATCGACATCGCCGCCTGCAACCGGCTCGGCATCATCGTCTCCTCCAACCAGCATGCCGGCACGCCGAGCTACGCGGCGGCGGAGCTGACCTGGGGGCTGCTGCTGGCCGCCGCCCGGCAGATCCCGCAGCAGATGGCGGCGTTGAAGGCGGGGACCTGGCAGATCGGCGTCGGCAGCACGTTGCGCGGCAAGACGTTGGGCGTATTCGGCTATGGCCGCATCGGCGCCGAGGTGGCGAAGTATGGCCGTGCCTTCGGCATGCGGGTGGTGGCGTGGTCGGGCGCGGACTCGCTGGCCCGTGCGCGGGCGGACGGGGTGGAGGTGGCGGGGAGCAAGGCGGAATTCTTCGCCATGTGTGACGTGGTGTCGCTGCATCTGCGGCTCTACCCGAGCACGCGCGGCGTGGTGACGGCGGAGGATCTGGCGGCGATGAAGCCCGATGCCATCCTGGTCAACACCAGCCGCGCCGGGCTGATCGCGCCGGGGGCGCTGGAGGCGGCGCTGAAGGCCGGCCGGCCGGGGGCGGCAGCGGTGGATGTGTTCGAGGAGGAGCCGGTGCTGGGCGGCGCGCATCCGCTGCTCGCCATGCCCAACGTGGTCGCGACGCCGCAT
Source organism: uncultured Rhodospirillales bacterium (assembly GCA_903928045.1). Next base: position 1,675 of record CAIYPH010000815.1, on the reverse strand, counting down.
ATCGGCTACGTCTCGCGCGACGAATATGAGCTGCAATTCAGCGATATTTTCGACCAGATCAACGCCTACGCCGCAGGCACGCCAATCCATGTGGTGAACCCCGAGGCGATGGAACGCCGGCGCTGAGGAATCCCCTATGAAAATCGAGTCCGTCGACCTGTTCTACCTTTCCATGCCCGTGGTCACCACCGAGGCGGATGGCAGCCAGGATGCGCTGCTGGTGCGGGTGCGCGCCGGTGGGCATACCGGCTGGGGCGAGTGCGAGGCGGCGCCCCTGCCCTCCATCGCCGCCTTCGTCTGCCCGATGTCGCATGGCGCCTGCCGCCCCGTCGCGGATTCGGTGCTGGGCCAGACCATCGATGGCCCGGAAGACATCGCCCGCATCGCGAAGCAGGTCGAGTACGACAGCATGGACCTGCTGCAGGCGCCGCACACCTGGTCCGGCATCGAGATGGCGCTGTGGGATCTGCTGGGCCATGCGCGGCAGGCGCCGGTGTGGCGGCTGCTCGGCTATACCGCCAGCCACAAGAAGCGGCCCTACGCCTCCATGCTGTTCGGCGACACGCCCGAGGATACGCTGCGCCAGGGCCAATCCGCCCGCGCGGCCGGCTATGGCGCGGCGAAATTCGGCTGGGGGCCGATCGGGCGGGGCAGTGCGGCGATCGACGCCGATCACTTCGCCGCCGCCCGCGAGGGCATCGGGCCGGAGATGCTGCTGATGGTCGATACCGGGCAGATCTGGGGCGAGGACGTCGAGGCCGCGGCCCTGCGCATCCCGGCGCTGGAGGCGGCGCGGGCGACCTGGCTGGAGGAGCCGTTCCACACCCATGCGCTGGCGCAGTACGGCGCGCTCGCCCAACGCAGCCCGCGCGTGCCGTTGGCGGGCGGCGAGGGGGCGTTCAATGTGGCGATGGCGGAGCACCTGATCGACTATGGCCGCGTCGGCTTCATCCAGATCGACACCGGGCGCATCGGCGGCATCGGGCCCTCCAAGCGCGTCGCGGATCACGCGGTGGCCAAGGGGATCACCTTCGTCAACCATACTTTCACCTCCCACCTCGCGCTGTCGGCCTCCATGCAGGCCTTCGCGGGGTTGGCCGATCACCGCATCTGCGAATACCCGTTCCAGCCCAAGCAGCTCGCGATCGATTTCGTGGCCAACCCGCTGGCGCGCGACGCCCATGGCGAGGTGGCCGCACCCGATGCGCCCGGCCTCGGCGTCGCGGTCGATCCGGCGGGCATCCGGCGCTATCTGGTGGAGACCGAGATCACCGTGGGCGGACGCACGCTGTATCGGACGCCAAACACTGATTAGGTCGTCGGCCCGCCATGTTGCCACCAGACGCGGCTCGACACGGCCCAAGAAGCGGCCGCCTATTTGACGGTTGCCGAATGACACGGCTCGCACGTCGGGAGAACGACCTGCACGTCTCCGATTTCGCACGCGGTCGGTTCAGAGAACGACTGACACCAGACGCGCTTCTGGACCACCTGATGAACTTAAGTGACTTTTTTGCTTGGCGGCTTCAATCCGCTTAGAGTCTGACTCGGAATTGATGAAAACGGATCACGCTCGTGCCAGGCGTCTGGTGAGCAGGCGGATGTGTGCGATGAGCAACCATGCGCTCGCGCTGGAGATCGTCGCCTCGAAATCCTTGGCGAGCCTGCGGCATCG
>CAIYPH010000814.1 GCA_903928045.1 uncultured Rhodospirillales bacterium | reverse complement strand
GATGCCGCAGGCTCGCCAAGGATTTCGAGGCGACGATCTCCAGCGCGAGCGCATGGTTGCTCATCGCACACATCCGCCTGCTCACCAGACGCCTGGCACGAGCGTGATCCGTTTTCATCAATTCCGAGTCAGACTCTTAGACGGGCGAGCCGCTAGCGGTCCATCATGGCGTAAAAATGTCAGCGTTGCGTGTGTGTCTGGGGCTTGGGCACGGGGAAGGAAGGGTGCTCTTTTTGTGAACAAAAAGAACCAAAAAAACTTTTCACTCCATCGTTGCCGTTGGCTTGCGTCCCGGGATGGTTGGGAGCGGTACAAGCCATTGGAATAAATGTCTTTTGCTTCTTTTTTTCAAAAAAGAAGCGCTTCCCTTCACTTCGCTCCGGCGCCACGCACGAGGCGCATCAGCTCGTGCCTCACATTTGCGGCATCTGCCACCGGGGCGCTCCAGTGGACGCGCTGGACCGTCTCGCCATTCCCGAGATCGCAGCCATCGATGTCGACGCCGACCATGCGCCAGTCGCCGGGGGCGCCGGCGATGGCGGCGAGGGCGGTGGGGTGGTCGGTGTTGCAATGGCCCATGATGTCGCCGGACGCCGCGGCGATGGCCGCCACCGCCTCGGCCGGGGCGGTGAGGGTGCCGGTGCGCAGGCGATGGGCGCGGGCGAAGCCGCCGACCAGCATCGCCGCGCCGATTTCCAGCCGCCAGAGGGTGAAGTCGGCGAAATCGGCGTAGAGCGCGGCGTAGGGGTGGAGCGCGAGCCAGCGGGATTTGAGGGCGGCATCCTCGATCGGGGTTGCGGTGCCGGTGAGGGTGAGGCGGGGCGCGGTTTGCGGATTGGCCGTGGTGGCCGGGCCGCTCACCATCAGGGCGCAGCGCGGATCGGCCTTGAGGTGATGGGTGTGTTCGGCGAGATCGGACAGCAGCATGAGCACCGAGCGGTCCGGCGCGGTGGCGGGCGTGACCAGCGAGGCGAATGGCTGGCCGTCGCGCGCGGTGGCCAGCGTGCCGGCGCGGGCGGCGCGGAGCAGCATTATGGCTTGCCAGGCCGGAGTGATGTTCACTTCTTCGGGTTCTGCCATAATTCGTTCACTCCTCAACCGTGAAGTGCCACAATTGCGTGCCATATTCCATGCGTGCCGGACGAACCACTGAACCGGCGCATGGAGAGCCCCGATGAAACAGACAATCGCCCTCGTCGATGATGATCGCAACATCCTCACCTCCGTGTCGATGACGCTGGAGCAGGAGGGATTCACCGTCCGCACCTATACGGACGGGGAAAGCGCGCTGCAGGGCATCACCGCCCGGCCGGTCGATCTCGCGGTGCTGGACGTGAAGATGCCCCGCATGGACGGCATGGAGCTGCTGCAGCGCCTGCGCACCCGATCGACCCTGCCGGTGATTTTCCTCACCTCGAAGGACGAGGAGGTGGATGAGGTGATGGGGCTGCGGCTGGGCGCCGATGACTACATCACCAAGCCGTTCAGCCAGCGCCTGCTGCTGGAGCGCATCCGCGCCCTGTTGCGCCGCAATGAGACCAGCCGCGCCGAGGGCTCCGGCGCCAACCCGACGGGGGTGATGGTGCGGGGCGAGCTGGTGCTGGACGAGACCAAGCATCAGTGCCTGTGGAAGACGGTGGATATTCAGCTCACCGTCACCGAGTTCCTGCTGGTGAAGGCGCTGGCGACGCGGCCGGGGATGGTGAAATCGCGCGACCAGCTGATCGATGCCGCCTATGGCGACAACGTCTACGTCGATGACCGCACGATCGACAGCCATATCAAGCGGG
>CAIYPH010000813.1 GCA_903928045.1 uncultured Rhodospirillales bacterium | reverse complement strand
GATGCCGCAGGCTCGCCAAGGATTTCGAGGCGACGATCTCCAGCGCGAGCGCATGGTTGCTCATCGCACACATCCGCCTGCTCACCAGACGCCTGGCACGAGCGTGATCCGTTTTCATCAATTCCGAGTCAGACTCTTAGCTAAAAGCGTAAGCATCCATGCGCAACGCGCCGTAGGTGACGCTTTTATGGATGCGGGTCGGCTTGGCCGCCTCGCCGCCGGCGCCCATGGCGACGAAGAGGGGCAGCAGATGCTCCTCCGTCGGGTGCTCCTGCACCGCGAAGGGTGCCTTGGTGCGGTAGGTCAGCAGATCGCAGCGGCGGCCCTCGGTCAGCGCCTGGTCCATCCAGTCGGAGAAGGCGACGACATGCGGCGCCTCGGGGGCGTCGATGCCGCCGCGGTCGAGCAGGCGGAGGTTATGGGTCCAGCTGCCGGAGCCGATGATCAGCACGCCCTCCTCGCGCAGCGGCGCCAATGCGCGGCCGAGCTCGTAGTGATGTGCCGGGCCGAGATGGCTCTGCACCGAGACCTGCAAAACGGGAATATCGGCATCGGGGTAGGCCAGGAACAGCGGCACCCAGGCGCCGTGGTCGAGCCCGCGCTTGTGATCGACCGAACTTTGCAGCCCCGCGGCGCAGAGCAGGTCGCTGACATGTTCGGCCAGCGCGGGGTCCCCCGGCGGGTTGTAGGTCAGTTCGTAGAGTGCGCGCGGAAAACCGCCGAAATCATAGATGGTCTCGTTGCGCACCACCGCGTTGACCTCCGGCGCCGCGGTCTCCCAATGGGCTGAGGCGACCAGGATGGCCTTGGGCCGCTCGATCCCATGGCCGAAGCCGCGCAGGAAATCCCGCGCCGGGGCTTCGGTGAGCGCCAGCATGGGCGAGCCGTGGCTGATGAAAATACTCGGGAGCATGGTCATGTCCTCGCGTTGGGTGGCGTCAGTCTATCAGGCCGCGTCGGGCGCTGTCTGCGCTTGCCCGAAGCGGAGCGCGAGCGCGCCCGGCCCGGTCAACGCCAGCACCACCAGCGTCACCGCCCAGAACGCCGGATATTCCCAGCCGCCGCCCTTGGCCGCGAAGGAGAACCCGTTGGCGCCATGCACGGTCACGATCGTGCCGAGCAGCAGCACCGCCTGGAGCAGCGCGACGGGGCGGACGAACAGCCCGGCAATCAGCGCGAGCCCACCGCCGACCTCCAGCGCCATCGTCGCATAGGCCGCAATCGCCGGCAGGCCGAGGCTGGCAAAGAAGCCGACCGTCCCGGCGGGGGTGAACACGAACAGCTTCACCAGCCCATGGCTGAGGATCAGCCCGCCCAGCGTGACGCGGAGCAGGGCAATGCCGTAGTCGCGAGTATCGTTCATCGGGGATCTCCTGTGGCCGGTTGGTCCGGTCACCCCGATATGGTCTCCTCGTTTTCGCATTACATCGCCATATCATCGCAGGATCATCGTGCAATTTTGCAGAGTATACTCATGCTCGACTGGGACGGCCTCCACACCTTCCTCGCCATCGCCCGCCACGGCTCGCTTTCCGCCGCCGCCCGCGCCCTCGGCGTGCAGCAAACCACCATCGGCCGCCGCCTCGCCGCGCTGGAAACCCGCGTCGGCGCCACGCTCCTGCAGAAAACCCCCCGCGGCTTCGTGCTGACCCCCGCCGGCGAGGCCATTCTCGGCAATGTCGAGCGCATCGAAAGCGAAGCGCTGGCCATCGAGCGCCGCATTACCGGGCGGGATATCCGCCTCGAAGGCACCGTGCGGGTCACCGCGGTGGAGAGCCTCACCGCCGACGTCATCGTCCCCGCTTTGCCCGAGCTGCGCCGCCGCCACCCCGGCATCCATATCGACCTCATCGCCGAATCGCGCAGCTTCAGCCTGACCATGCGCGAGGCCGATATCGCGCTGCGCCTCGCCCGCCCGCAGCAGCAGGACTTGGCGATCCGCCGCGTCGGCAGCGTCGGCTTCGGCCTCTTCGCCGCCCCCGCCTACCTCGCCGAGCACGGCATGCCCGATCTCGCGGCCGGCGCCCCCGGCCACATGGCCATCCTGTTCCAGCCCGACCAGGCGCATCTCGACGAGGTCGTCTGGTTCTCCAGCCTCACCGCCCAGGCCACCCCCGCGCTCCGGGCGAACAGCCGCAGCTGCCAATGCGCCGCCGCGGTCGCCGGGCTCGGCCTCGCCTGCCTCGCCGACTACCTCGCCGCCGGCCAAAACCTCACCCGCCTGCCCACCCCCACGCCACAGCCGGCGCGGGACCTCTATTTGTGCACCCACAACGACATCCGCCACACGCCGCGCATCCGCGCGGTGACGGATTTGCTGGCTTCGGCGATTCGCGCCGCCGCGCCGCGCCTGCGTCCGGCGCAACACAGCGAAGACCACTAGATATGGTATTTGCGCGACGCGCGATCGCGCATATCTTGCGCGCCGACGATTCGATTGGGGACGACGACGATGGACGGATATCTCGCGCAAACCGGCGCCACGCTAGCCAAACCGCCAGGCGCCAGCTTCGGCGACACCCCGCTCACCGCCCGCATGTTCGATGCCGGCATGGGCGTCGCGGTGGCGCGCCGCACCATCTTCCGCCCCGAGGATGACGAGGATTTCGGCCGCGTGGCGGACCGCGTCGCCGCCGGCAACATGTCCCTCCTCGGCCCCGACCTCTCCGCCCCCGAGCGACTCGAGCGCCTCCGCCTGCGCAACGCCATCGCGTCAGGCGCGCTCATCACCTCCGGCCGCCACCTCCAGCACGGCGACTCCGGCCAGACCACCCGCAACATGGAGGTGTTCACCAACTGCGCCACCGCCATCGCCTGCTTCGCCAAGTTCTACCTCCTGCTGAACGGCTCCGGCGTCGGCCGCGCCTATGACGACAGCCTGATGGCGGTCGACTGGGCCCACGCCCCCACCCTCAAGCTGCACCTCTCCCCCTTCCACGCCGACTACCCGCACAGCCCCGCCGCCCTCTGCCAGTTCGGCACCGACATGGGCCTCCTCCCCTGGGGCGCCACCCCCGACACTGCGGACCTCTCCCCCGTCCGCGCCTTCCTGCTCGATTCCCTGGTGGCCGACCCCGCCGAGGCGCCCGAAGGCTCCACCATCCACCGCATCGAGGACAGCCGCGAAGGCTGGGCCAAGGCGGCCGAAATCCTCGAATCCATGACCTTCCGCCACGCCGCCGGCGAAACCCTGGTGCTCGACCTCTCGGACATCCGCCGCGCCGGCGCCCCCATCCGCGGCATGCAGGGCCGCCCCGCCTCCGGCCCCATCTCCCTCCTGCGCGCCTTCCTCAACATCCGCCGCCACGTCATCGAGCCCGCCCGCGCCGGCACCATCGCCCCCTGGGAACAGGCCCTGATGGTCGACCACCACTTCTCCGTCGAAGTCCAGGTCGGCGGCGCCCGCCGCGCCGCCCGCATGGCCACCAAATCCTGGCGCGACCCCGGCATCATCCGCTTCATCCGCTCCAAAACCGAAGGCGGCCTCTGGACCGCCAACCACTCCGTCATGGTCGACGCCGATTTCTGGACCCGCGTCAAACAAGGCGATGACGCGGATGCCCTCACCCGCCATGCCAAAGCCGTCTTCGACGAAGCCGTCCGCTGCGCCTGGATCAACGGCGAACCCGGCTTCATCAACGGCGACAAACTGGAAGACCACCGCACCGGCGCCGCCTGGAACAAACCCGTCCACGACGACGGCCGCGACTTCCGCTCCGCCCGCTACCGGGTGGACGCCGCCGCCCCCCTCCTCGCCGAACTCGCCCGCCGCGCCCAGGCCACCCGCTTTCCGATGACCACCAACCCCTGCGGCGAAATCACCCTCCACGTCACCGGCGGCTACTGCGTCATCGCCGACTACGCCCCCCTCCTCGCCTGCCCCGTCCCCTTCGATACCATCGTCCCCGGCGACATCTCGCCCGAGCTCGGCAAATCCTGGGATGACCGCATCGAGGATAGCATCCGCCTCGGCGTCCGCTTCCTCATCCGCGCCAACACCATGGATGCGCTCTACGGCGAGGAAGTCCGCCGCACCAACCGCATCGGCATCGGCCCCACCGGCCTGCACGAATACGCCTGGATGCGCTTCGGCCTCGATTTCGAATCCCTGCTCGACAGCCCCCGCGCCGCCACATTCTGGGCCACGCTCGATCGCTTCTCCAACGCCGCCAAGGAAGAGGCCCTCGCCTATTCCGCCGAACGCGGCCTGGCCAAGCCCGCCACCGTCACCACCGTGAAGCCCGCCGGCACCACCTCCAAACTCTTCGGCCTCACCGAAGGCGTCCACCTCCCCGCCCGCCGCTACTATCTCCGCTGGGTCCAGTTCAAAGGCGTCCGCGATGAAGCCACCGGCGCCTGGGCCGAAGGCAGCGATCCCCTCCTCGCCCAATACGAACAGCGCAACTACCCCATGCGCACCCTCAAATCCTTCCCGGGCATGACCGTCGTGGGCTTCCCCACCGTCCCCCTCCTGCTCCGCCTCGGCCTCGGCCTCGGCCTCGGCGACATGACCGTCACCGCCTCAGACGCCACCCCCGCCCAGCAATACCGCTGGCTGCGTCTCTTGGAGCAACACTGGATCGGCGCCGACCGCGGCAACCAGGTCAGCTACACCCTCAAAATCTACACCGACCGCTACGAGTTGGACGCCTTCCGCGACCTCGTCCTCCAGGAACAGCCGGAAATCCGCTGCTGCTCCCTCCTCCCCAGCAAACCCGACCACGAACTCGGCTACGAATACCTCCCCGAAGAAGAAATCACCGCCGACCGGTTCGCCGATCTGGTCGCCAGCATCGATGACGCCGATATGCACGAAGCAGTGGACATGGTGCACCTGCAATGCGCGAGCGGGGTGTGCCCGATTTGAGGGCACGAAAGGAAGACGAGCAAGCCGTAGGGCGGAAAAGCGAAGCGCATTCCGCCGTCGCAACTCTCCGCGTGAACGGTGGTGACTTTCCGGACGGAGGGTGACATCTGCCGCCCGCTTTCACGACCTCTCACTTCACTATGACCCGTAACTGAAACGGCGTCGACCGTTGATGGCGGATGACGCTGCGCTCTTCCGCCCTACTCCCCGTCGAAACCCCGCCCTTCCGTTTCCGCATCACTGCGGCCACACTCGCCCCCATGCCCGATTACCGTCGCAACCGTGTCCCTGGCGGAACCTATTTCTTCACCGTCAACCTGCTCAACCGCCGCGCCGACCTGCTCGTCACCCACATCGATGCCCTCCGCGCCGCCGTGCGCTCCACGCTGCACCGCCACCCCTTCCATATCGACGCCTGGGTCGTCCTGCCCGACCACATGCATTGCCTCTGGACCTTGCCGGACGGCGATACCGACTTCCCGGGCCGCTGGCGCGACATCAAAACCGCCTTCTCCAAATCCCTCCCCACCACCGAACCGCGCTCGGCGGCCCGCATGCGCCGTGGCGCGCGCGGCATCTGGCAGCACCGCTTCTGGGAGCACACCATCCGCGACGAGCGCGACTACGCCGCCCACATGGACTACATCCACTTCAACCCGGTGAAACACGGCCTCGCCACGCATCCCGCCGCATGGCCCTTCTCCACCTTTCACCACTGCGCCAAAGCCGGCCTCTACCCCCCCGACTGGAACACCGACACCCCCCTCCCCACCACCGGCGAGTAGGGCGGGGGCAACCCGCCACGCCCACCCCATGCCCCGCAGCTTCGCCCCCGGAAGACGCCCGAACTTCACCGCCTTGCCGAGGCCCGGGCGACCAATGGCCTGTCGCCGGAGGATGGCGAAGCAATCCTGGATCGACTCGAATCCCGCCACGCCGGCGCCTGATGCGCTTTCGCTTCAGCCGCTTCGCCGAAATCGATATCCAATCCATCGGTGACCACAAGTCCCTCGGCCTCACCGCCACCATGTCCAGCCTCGGCCCGCTCAGCTTCTTCGTCGCCGAATTCATCTTCGAGCCCCCGCCACCTCGTCCACGATCACTCCGGCGTCGGCAAAAAAAACGCCCCCACCCAGATTTTTTCCCTTGACCTAACAAATATGATGGTATATAAAACTATTATGAACGTCGACCTGACCGACCCCGCGCCCCTCAGTCCCGCGAAAATCGCGGCGGCGATGCGCGCCCTCCTTCTGGGGCTGGCTCGGCTGTTCTACTTCCCCCTGGGCGACCGCCGCTCGTACCTCATCATCCCCTTCCAGTCCTACCTCCAGCGCACCTTCCTCCGCTTCGAGCGCCTGATCGCCCGCCACGAGGCCGGCACCCTCCT
>CAIYPH010000812.1 GCA_903928045.1 uncultured Rhodospirillales bacterium | reverse complement strand
TGGAATAAAAGTTTTTTGCTCCTTTTTTTCAAAAAAGGAGCGCTTCCTGCCGCTTGCCTTGCCTTTTCTCCGCTTTTTCCGATCGTCAGGTTGAAAGGGCCGCGGTTCTTCTTTTTCACACAAGGAACCCCCTTCCGTCCTCTCCTTCCCGCTCTATCGTGAGGCCAACACGAATCGGAGGGCGCACATGGGGTTCTGGCCGCAAATCGCCGCGGAGTCGCTGGCGGTGAAGCTGCATCTGCTCACCGTGCTCCCCGCCTTCGCGCTTGGCACCTGGCTCATCGCCGTCTCCCGCAAGGGCTCGCCGCGCCATCGCCGCCTTGGCGCCCTCTACCTCGTCCTGATGTGCGCCACTGCGGTGATGACGCTGGGCATCCGCAGCATCAACCCGCCGGGCCTGTCGGTGATCCATCTTTTCGTGCCTCTCACCCTCGGCAGCACGTTCTACGCGCTGTGGGCCGTCCGCCGCGGCGATATCGAGAGCCATCGGCGCACCATGGTCGGGCTTTATGTCGGCGGTCTGCTGATTGCCGGCCTTTTCACCTTCTCGCCTGGCCGCCTGATGTATCGCCTCTTTTTCGGCTGACCCGGAGCACGCCATGACCAAGCATATCCTCATCACCGGCGGCGGCGGCAATATCGGCCGCAAGCTCGATGCCCATTTCAAATCCCTGGGCTGGACCACCACCAAGCTCGATGCCGCCGCCCAGGGTGACCCCGAGGTGATCGAGGCCGACCTCGCCGCGTGGGACGAAGCATGGGTGCGCCACTTCGCCGGCGCCGACGCCGTCATCCACCTCGCCGGTGACCCGCGGCCCAACGCGCCCTGGGCCTCGATCCAGGCGCTCAACATCGATCTCTGCATGAACGTCTACGAGGCCGCCGCGCGCCAGGGCGCCAAGCGCCTGGTCTTCGCCAGCTCCAACTGGACCATGGCCGGCCGCCGCTTCGGCCAGGAGACGCTGGAAACCGGGCTCGAGCCCTACCCGATCAACCCCTACGGCGTCTCCAAACTGATCGGCGAACGGCTCGGCCGCTCCTACAGCGAGCGCTGGGGCCTCTCCTCCATCTGCTTGCGGATCGGCTACAACCAGCGTGACCCCGGCAATCTGCCCGGCCCCCATATGGGCTGGGGCGCCTGGGGCCAGGAGATGTGGCTGTCCGACCGCGACATGTGCAACGGCTTCGAACGCGCCGTGCTCGCCGGCCCCGAGGTGCGCTTCGCCGTGCTCAACCTGATGAGCGCCAACCCCGGCATGCGCTGGGACATCGAGACCACGCGACGCACCATCGGCTACGCCCCACAAGACGGCGCCGCCGCCGTGCTCACTCCCGAAATGTCAGCCGCCACCGCGGCCGCCGAAGGGGCGCATCGCTTGGTGGAGCAGACGCAGGGGTTTGTGCTCGGGCAGCGCTGGTAGGGGAAGGCAAGCGACGGGACGGGAAGGGAAGGGTGTTCTTTTTGTGAACAAAAAGAACCAAAAAAACTTTCTGTTCCATCCATGCCGTTGGCGTACCCTCCGCGGATAGTTCGTAGCGGCACACACCAAACGGATAAAAGTTTTTTGCTTCTTTTTTCCAAAAAAGAAGCGCTTCCTTCCCATCACCATGGGTGGCTCAGAAAAATGTCTCCGATAGGTATTTTTATGTTGACAAATTTGGTGACATAGACGATAGTGCGTGCTCCCTCATTCAGGAGCCTCCTGCGTCGTGACCTCAGCCCCTCCCGCCCCGCGCCACCAGGCCGGCCTCACGGCCGCATTGGCGGTCGTGCGTCTGGTGATGGCGCTGCTGGAGCGGTTGTTTGCTGATGTCGCGGATCTCCCGCGCACCCATCCCGATCGCCGCGCCCATGATCGGCTGGTGGCCATGCTCGAGCGCACCGAAGCCCGGATTCTCGCCGAAATCGCCGCCACCGCCCAGGTCGAGGCACGGCCCCGTCGCCCGGAATGCGCGCATTTCACCCCACAACCGATGATCGCACCCCGCCCGTCCGGCGCCACCCATCCGTTCCGCCCGGCCCACGCCTCGCGCGCCCCGCCGGGCCTGCATCTCGCCCGGCATGAAGGCCCGCTTCGGCGGGGGTTTTCGCGCGGCTATATAGTTACGTTATCGTAACTAAATTTTGCCTCACAACGTCGGCCGCTTATCCGCCCAAGGCAGCGTCTTCTCGAAATGCCGCGAGGCCTGGAACACCCCGAGATCGTCGAACCGCTTGCCGGTGATTTGCAGGCCGACCGGCAGCCCGGCCTCGGTGAAGCCGCAAGGCACGGTGGCCGAGGGATTGCCGGACATGTTGAAGGGATAGGAGAACTCCGCCCACTGGATCCAGTCCCACGGGTGCTGCGGCCAATGCTCGGGGATCAGCCGGTTGGCGGGGAAGGCGGCGACCGAGACGGTGGGGGTGATGAGGAAATCCCATTCCTCGAACCAGGTCTGGATCTCCGCGATATAGGCGTATTTCTCGCTCCGCATGCCCTGGTACTGAGACATGGTGACCTTGCCGCCATCCTTGATGCAGGCGACGAGATGGGGGTCCATCTTGCCTTCCCACTCCGGCAGATACTGTGCCAGCCGGGTCATATGGGCGGACCAGAACCCCATGATGAGCGGCCGGCCCTTGGGGCCCCATGCCGGCTTCACCTCGATAAGGTCGGTCCCCGCCGCCTTCGCCATGGCCTCCGCCGCGTCGCGCACCAGCTTGGCCACGTCGGGGTCCACCCGGGCGTGGCCGAGATCGGGCGAATAGGCGATGCGCTTGCCCTTGATGCCGTCATCGAGCCGCCCGAGATAATCGGCCGGCCAGGCTTCCAGCGTCGTGTGGTCAAGCGGATGCGGCCCGGCCATGACGGACATCATCAGCGCGCCATCGGCCACCGTGCGGGTCATCGGCCCGATATGGCTGGTATAGTCGCCGGCGCCGACGGGATAATAGGGCACGCGGCCATAGGTCGGCTTGAGGCCGAAAATCCCGCAGAAATGCGCGGGCATCCGCACCGACCCGGCGCCGTCGCTGCCCTGATGCAGCGCGCCATAGCCGGCCGCCGAGGCGGCACCGGCACCCGCGGAGGAGGCACCGGCGTTATAGCCGTGCTTCCAGGGGTTGTGGGTGATGCCCGTCAGCGGGCAGCTCGAAACCCCGGTCCAGCCGAATTCGGAGACCGTGGTTTTGCCGAGCGCGATGGCCCCCGCGTCATACATGCGGGCGACCGCCGGGCTGTCCTCGGCGATCATCTTGCCCTGGTTGATGAAGCTGCCGGTCTGCGTCGGCATATCCTTGGCCCAGAACAGGTCCTTGATGGTGAAGGTCAGCCCATGCAGCGGCCCGATCGGCCCGCCGGACATCAGCGCTTCCTCCGCCTTGCGCGCCTGGTCCATCGCCCGGTCGGCGGCGAGGTAGGCGAAGGCGTTCACCTTCGGCTCCAGCCGCTCGACGCGGGAGAGGATGGCCGAGACGACCTCCACCGGGGAGATCTTCTTCTGCCGGATCATCGGGCCAAGCTCGGTGGCCGGCATGAAGCCAATATCGTCGTCGCTCATCCCGTCGGTCTCCTAGGGTTGTGGCTGCGCCGCGGCGGATCGGGCGAGGCGAAGCGTGATGCGAAGCTGGGGGGCAGGCATATAGGGGGCGGTCAGCACGATCATGCCGTCGCTTTCCGTCACCTCGGTGAAGCGAACGGTCAGCGCGCCGGCCTCGCTGCGGATTTCGAGCGCCCCGTCGACCAGCGCCCAATGCCGTTCATTGGGGAAGTCATACCCCCCGATGCTGCCATCGGGCAGAAAGCGCATCTCATGGGTCGAGGGCGGCAAGCGGAGCCGGCCATACTCCCATGCGAAATTCTGCAGCAGCCCGGCCGTGATCCCCCCCCCGCCCGCCACAGCGGGCGGCGCGATGATCGGCGCGGGGGCGGGCGGTTTGGGCGCGGTGGCGGGTGCTCCCGGCGCGTAGTGCGGCAACGCCTGGACCCGGAGGGTGCGCAGGAAGTCGGTGAGCTGTATTTCGAGCGTCTCGATGTCGACCGGGAATTCAAACACCCGGCTGCCATGGGCGTCAGGCGGAAACATCGCCTCGCCGGAAGCCGACGGCAGGAAGGCCATGGGCTGGCGGCGCAGGGCGGCGATGCCGGACTGGCAACGGTTCATCCAGCCGAGACACATCACCGGCGTGCCCGGCGGAGCGAACAGCGCGTTATGCGCCGCCGAACTATAGGGCGCGACGATGCACTGCGCGCCACGGACCAGGCGGAGCTGCTCGTGCAGCGGCAATTGCTGCGGATGCACGATCCTGAAACCATGATTGGCCAGTGCAGCGGCAATTGCTGCGGATGCACGATCCTGAAACCATGATTGGCCAGCAGCTCCTCGACCGCCGCCTCGTTCGGCACCCGGTGCCACCCCGTGTGGTTGCGCCGCGAGAGGTAGATATGCGTCGCCGGTGCGCCAGCCGCCGCGCCGGCGGGGAAGGCCGCATCGATCCGGGCCAGGAGGTCACTGACGACGAGGTTCATCATGGGGTGCAGCACGTAGTGAAGCTGCAACATGCTGGGCAGGATGAAGCAGGGCGCCCGCACCCGCTGGGTCGCCGCGGAATAGGAGATGGTCTCGGCCGGGCTGAAATAGAGCCCGATCACCCCCTTCGCCCAGTCCGGCGCGTCGGTCGGTACCGCGACACGAACCGGAAAGCCCAGCTCGCGCAGCTTGGCGAGCAGATAGACCCGGGGGAGCATCTCCAGCAGGAAATGGCCCCACACCATGTGCGGGTTGAGCACCACGCCCACCGGCTCGTCGCAGTCGATCACCCTGGCGTCATTGGAGACCAGTGCCTGCATCCAATGGGCCGGCATGGTCTCGGGGCCGATCAGCGCGTTGCACCCCGGCGGCTGCACGCGGTCATGCACGAACACTTGTCCATCACGCTGCAACAGCCCGAAGCCGCCGAGCTGGTGGCCGGGTACCGCGAAGAACTCCGCGCCCGCCACCAATGCCTGGGCATCATGCAACGCGACGACCTGGTCGGGCAGTTGGTCGCGCTGATACAGAAAGCTGGCCGCCTGGCTCATCATCTCCGCACCCAGCTGCAACCGGTGCGGCTCTTCCAGCCGGCCGAGCAAAGCCGGGTCGGTGACGGTGCGGAACGCGGCGATCGTGGCCGGCCCGGCGTAGCGCAACGCCATGCCGCTCTCCCCGATCGCCGCCGCCCCGCCTCTAGAGCTCGCCCTCCGCCTTCAGCATGCGGATCGACTCGCGGAACGCCGAGACCGTGTCCGTCACATCCTGCGCCGTGTGGGTGCTGGAGGTGAAGCCGCCGAGGCGGGGGTTGAGGTCCACGCCGTTGATCAGCATGGCGAGCCGCATGCGGTTCACCACCTTGGTCGGCGGCGACTTCAGCTCGTCGAAGCTGGCGTCGAACGGATCGAAGGTCTTGGCCGAGATGTCGCGGTTGTTCGGGTTGAGGAAGAGGTGGAAGCCCGAGGTGGTGCCATACACCGCCCAGCGCACGCCCTCATCGCTCAGCACCCCGTTCAGCCCGTCGCGCAGCGCGCCGCAGGTGGCGTTGGCCTGGCCGTTGATGTCGGTCTCGGCAATGATCGTCAGCGCCGCGATGCCGGCCGCGGCCGAGATCGGGTTGGCGTTGAAGGTGCCGGGATGGCCGATCTTCTCGCGCCCGGCGGCCGCCGAGGCCTTGAAGTCCAGCAGGTCGAGAATGTCCTTCCGCCCCGCGATCGCCGCCCCCGGCATGCCGCCGGCAACGATTTTCGCGAACGACGAGAGGTCGGGCCGGATGCCGTAATGCATCTGCGCGCCGCCCTTGGAGGTGCGAAAGCCGGTCACCACCTCGTCGAACATCAGCAGCACGCCGTGCTTGGTGGTCAGCTCGCGCAGCGCATGCACGAACTCGTCGCGCAGCGGCAGCTGGCCGAAGGAGGAGCCGGTGGGCTCGAGCAGCACCACCGCGATGTCCTTGTTGCTCTCCAGAGCAGCCGCCACGCCGGCGGTGTCGTTCGGCATGCACAGCACCGTCTTGTCGGCGATGCCCTGGATCACGCCCGGAGTCGGCGTGCCGTCGAAGTGGTTGGAGTAGCCGGCGGCCATATGGTCATGCCAGCCGTGGAAGTGGCCCTTGAAGCGCAGGATCGAGTTCTTGCCGGTGAAGGCGCGGGCGAGGCGCACGCCCATCAGCGTCGCTTCCGTGCCCGAGGACGTGAAGCGCACCCGCTCGGCCGAGGGGATCAGCCGCTGGATCGCCTTGGCCCAGCCGATCTCGCGGGGATGGCTGGAGCCGAACTGCGACCCATCCGCCGCCGCCTCGGCGATGGCGGCCGCCACCACCGGGTTGCCGTGGCCGAGGATCAGCGCGCCATGGCCGCCGAAATAATCGACATACTTGTTGCCATCGACGTCCCACTTATGCGGCCCCTTGGCGCGGGCGACGTAGATGCCATACGGGTCGACATTGCGCGCATCATGCGCGATGCCCGAGGGCAGCAGCTCAAGCGCCTGTTGCGCGAGATCGGCCGATCCCGGCGTCTTCTGCCGGTAGGCGGTGACGATACGCGAATTGATGCGGGGATCCTCAACGACAGCGCTGCACATGGTCCATCTCCTGAACGGTCAGGCCGTTACTCTGCGATGATTTCACGGCTTTGGGGAGGGGTTGCGCAAATCTTTCGCCGCGACGACCATCCTGGCTTACGCATGCCCCGGGAGGACCCTCATGTTCGATCTGCTGCTTAAAGGGGGGCGGGTGATCGACCCCGCCCAGAACATCGACGCGGTGATGGACGTCGCCTTCGCCGGCGGCAAGGTCGCCGCACTCGGCACCGAGCTCGGCGCGGCCGCGCAAACCCGCGACGTCAGCGGCAAGATGGTGGTGCCCGGGCTGATCGACCTGCACACCCATGTCTATTGGGGCGGCACCTCGCTCGGCGTCGACCCCGACGACTACGCGCGCTTCTCCGGCTGCACCACGCTGATCGACGCGGGCTCGGCCGGGCCAGGCAATATCCACGGCTTCCGCAAGCACGTCATCGAGCGGTCGGACGTGCGGATCCTGCCCTTCCTCAACATCGCCTTCCCCGGCATTTTCGCCCTGCACTGGGATGTCAGCTTCGGCGAGGCGTCCGACATGCGGCTGCTGAAGTCCCGCGTGGCGCTCGCGGTGGCCAAGGAGCACGCCGATCTGATCGTCGGCATGAAGGTGCGCGTCGGTGGCGGCACCTCCAACGCGCTCGGCATCGTGCCGATGCAGATGGCCCTCGAAGTGGCGGATGCCATGGGCCTGCCGCTGATGGGCCATCTCGACGCCCCCCCACCGCCGCGCGGCGAGGTGATGCGGCTGCTGCGCAAGGGCGACATCCTCACCCATTGCTTCCGCCCCTGGCCCAACTCCCCGGCCGCCAGCGATGGCGGGGTGGAACAGGACGTGCTGGATGCCCGGGCTCGTGGCGTCATCTTCGATATCGGCCACGGCGCCGGCAGCTTCGGCTACAAGACGGCGATGCAGATGCTGAAGAACGGCTTCATGCCCGACGTGATTTCGTCGGACGTGCACCTCACCTCGATCGGCGGCCCGGCCTTCAACATGCTGGTGACCATGTCGAAATTCGTGAAAATGGGCATGCCCCTCGCCGAGGTGATCCGCGCCAGCACCATCAACGCCGCCACCGCCGTGCGCCTCACCGATCGCGGATCCCTCCAGCCCGGCATGCTCGGCGACGCGACCGTGCTGGAGATGGAACAGGGGCACTTCGTGTTCCACGACGTGATGAAGGAAACCATTGAGAGCGACGAGCAGCTTGCTTGCCGTGGGATCGTGCTCAATGGGTCTTGGTGGCACGGGTAGGGAAGGAAGCGGTTCTTTTTTGAAAAAAAGAACCAAAAAACTTTTATCCGGTTGGCTCCGCACCCTCCCGGGAGAGTGCGAAGCAATCGGATAAGAAAGTGTTTGCTTCTTTTT
>CAIYPH010000811.1 GCA_903928045.1 uncultured Rhodospirillales bacterium | reverse complement strand
CGCGGCCGGTCGCACGGCTGGAAAACACGGCCAAAGCCCCTTCCCTGCCCGCCCTCATCATCGGTTTGCGCGAACGACGAAGGCGCAAACCGGCTTTGGCGGTGCTGCGAAATCGTGTCTTAATTATTACGTTTTCGAAACTAAAACAGAAATAGCGCAGTCTGGGCGAGATAGATGATCCATATCGCCGCGGCGAGAAACGGACCAAACGGCAGCCGCGTCATCCGGGTGATCGGCCGCCCCATCAGGCGCAGCACCCCCGCCACCGCGAGCCCGCCCCCGGCGGCAAGCAGGATCACCGGCGACAGCGCCTCCCACCCCAGCCAGGCGCCGCCGGCCGCCAGCAGCTTGGCGTCCCCAAGGCCCAACCCGTCATGCCCGCGCAGACGGCGATATCCCCAAGCCAGCAGGGCCAACGCGCTATAGCCGATCACCGCGCCGAGCGCCCCGTCCACCGGCAATTCGCCATCCCGCCACCAGGCAATGCCGAGCCCGGCCAGCAACAAGGGCAAGACGATGACATCGGGCAGGTAGTAATGGTCGTAATCGATCCAGGCCAACGTGAGCAGCGCCCAACCCAGCCCACAGCCCGCCATCACGTCCAGCGGGCTATCCGCCATCACCGCCACGATCACCGCAACCAGCGTGGCGGCGAGTTCAATGGCGGGATGGAACGGCGATATCCGCTGCCCGCAATGCCGGCACTTGCCGCGGCTCATCGCGTAGGAGAGCAACGGCACCAGGTCCCGCGGCCCCAGCGTCGCGCCACAGCAGGGGCACGCCGACCGTGCGACGGCGATCGGCGCCCCGCGCGGCAGGCGGTCCACCACCACGCCGAGGAAACTCCCGGCGCAGGGCGCGAACCCGACCGCCACCAGGCCGGCCGCCGCGGTGTCGGAAAGCTCAGCGAGCATCGGCCACCCGCGCCGCGCTTGGATTTACACCGCCGCGCCCGTAACATGGCGGCAGAGCCGCCGGTGGAATCCAGGCGGCTGCCGGAGTGTGGACATGACCGAGACCAACCGCAGCCGCCGATACCAGGCTGGCTTCACCCTGCTGGAAATCCTCGTGGTGATCGCCATTCTCGGCCTGCTGATCGGCCTCGTCGCCCCCGCCGCGCTGCGCCAGCTCGGCGGCGCCCGGGTCTCGGTCGCCAGGCAATCGATCGACCGGATCGGCGGCGTGCTCGACCTCTACAAGCTCGACGTCGGGAGGTACCCCGCCACCGAGCAGGGCCTGGTGGCCTTGAGCGAACGGCCAACGGGGGCCGCTACATGGAGCGGCCCCTACCTCAAGGGCGAGAAAATCCCGCTCGACCCCTGGAACCGCCCCTATTACTACCGCGTCCCCTCCGCCCGCGCCGGTCATGACTATGACCTCTGCTCCGGCGGGCCGAACGCGGGAACCACCGGTATCAGCGGACCGGGCCAGGAAGGCGCGATCTGCAACCCCTGACCCGTCGCCCTCAGCTATAGAGCAACTGCCCGCCATCGACGGTGATGGTCTGCCCGGTCACCCAGCGCGCCATCGGCGAGGCGAGGAACAGGACGACATCGGCGACTTCCTCGGGCAGCCCGAGGCGGCCGAACTTGCAGGCGTTCAGCACCGCGTTATAGACCGGCGAGCCCTCCTGCTTGCGCTTCTCCCAGGTACCGCCGGGGAACTCGATCGAGCCGGGCGCCACCGCGTTGGCCCGAATCCCCTTCGGCGCCAGCGCCATCGCCTGCGACGTCGTATACTGCACCACCGCCGCCTTCACCGCCGCATAGGGCGCGCCACGCAGCGAGGAACGGTAGGCCGAGATCGAGGAGACCGACACGATGCAGCCGTCCTTCGCCTGCTCGATAAACGGCAGGGCCGCGTGGCTCGCATGCACGACGGCCATCACGTCGACGTTGAAACCCGCCGCCCAACCGGCCGCGTCATCGGTCATGCCGAAACCCGAGGCGTTGTTGACCAGGATATCGATCCCGCCCAGCGCCGCCGCCGCGCCGGCGATATAGGCACGAATGCTGTCGGCGTCCGCGAGGTCGCAGGTCGCGGCGTGCGCGACATGGCCATGCGCCGCGACTTCCTGCCGCGTCGCCTCCAGCGTCTCCGCGCCGCGGGCGCAGATCGACACGTCCGCCCCGGCGGCGGCGAATCCAAGGGCGGTGGAGCGGCCGATGCCGCGGCTGCCGCCACAGACGACGACGCGGCGGCCGGTGAAATCGAGGGACATGGAGGGCTCCGTAAAAAGGGTCAATCGCTCAGCGAGAACAGCGCATTGCGCATCGGCTCGCTGCTGACGATGATAACGCCCTCATACGGGTCTGCATACTCAACCGCCAGAAACACCGCGCTCGACAGTACGGCGGCACAAATGCCGAGCCCCGCCAGCGCGATACGGGACCGCGGGCTCGACATCCCAAGGCTCCCAAACGTGACCATCAGCCACAACACCAGCAACGACACCATCCACGGCGACAACGACCGCCCGGAGCGCTCATCCAGCGTCCACCGCCCACGCCCGACATCGACGAGCAACTGGCGGACGTGGCTGATCTGGTCGCTGTTTACCGCACCGCCGATCGAGATGCGCGCGATCGAACTCTCCAGCTCGGCATATAGGCGCGTCGCATGGCTGTCGTCCGGGCCAAGGCGCACTTTTGTGTCGGGCCAGACATCCTTCATCGTCCGCGCGGCATAGCGGAACAACAAGGCCCGCGACGCATCGCCCGGCGGCCCGAGCCGGCGCAACGCATTGTCGAGATCGACGATCTGGAACGAGAATGCGCGCACATCGCGATCGGCCGTATCGAAATGCGTCTTGAGGTAGACCGTCATCGCGGACAGCAGGATCCCCGCCATGATCGCGACGATCCAGACCCCGCGCTGCACGGCGGACTGCGCATGCCCGCGCTCAACCAGCACGGGAAACCGCCTCTGCGCCGCGACGCCGCACAACGCCGCGCCGAAGAGGCAAATAAAGCTGATGACTCCAGCGCTTAACCCATTCATCTCATTGCCACACCAACCCAGTCCCTGACCGAACGCGCCGCGACCATAGGCGCTTCAGGCAGGTTGGGCAAAAACCCGCAATATCTCCCCGATGGAGGCAATCGTGGCGACCGGACGCAGGGCGGCGATCGCGGTGTCGTGCACCTGGCGATCGAAGGCGGCGCAGCCATCCTCCAGCACCGTCACCTCGAACTCCCGCACATGCGCGTCCCGCACCGTGCTGGCCACCCCGCCATTGGTGACGATCCCGGCCACCAGCAGGCGCTTCACCCCGGCGCGGGCCAGCACCCATTCCAGGCGCGACATGTAGAAGGCGGAGAAATTCACCTTCTCCACCGCCATATCGGCCCGGCCGAGCTCATCGACCATCGCATGCCCCCAGCCGCCCGGCACGAAATCCCCCTTGGCGAGGAAAGGCCGCAGCTTGCGCAAATGCGGCGAGATGAACGGCTCGCCGCCACGGCCCGGCACCAACGTGAAATGCGTCGACACCACCCAGCCGCCCGCCGCGCGCATCGCCGCCACGAGCGGCGCGAGGCGCGGTACCACGGCGGCGATATCGGCATTGCCCAGCCCGGCGCGGCCATAGGCGCCATTGGGGTGGATGAAGTCGTTCTGCAAATCGCAGAGGAGCAGCGCGGTGGTGCTCCAGCTCATACCGGCATGGTCCGCTTCTGGTGGGCACGGCCGACCTTGGCGGTCTCCGGGTTGTTGCCGGCGACCACCCGCACCCCCTCGTCGATCCGTCCGGCGACATTCGCCGGCGAGCAGCCCTCGAGGAAAGCGAGGCCGTTCTTGAGGCAGGCGGCCAGCACCCGATCGCGCGCCGCCTTCATGTGCGGCGGGTAGGGATCATTCAGCACCTTCACCGAGCCGAGCGAGAGCGACAAATCACCCGGCCCGAT
>CAIYPH010000810.1 GCA_903928045.1 uncultured Rhodospirillales bacterium | reverse complement strand
GCCCGGCCCGGCCGGATTGGGATCGGCGCAGACCACCCGGACCAGCCGCACCCGGCATTCCCCGCCGTCGCGCAGGCTCACCTTGGCGGAGAACCGCTCACCCGGCCGGTGCGAGAACCGGTCGAGATAGCCGGTGACCGGCAGTTCATTGATGCGCATGGCGAGCGACCCCCGGATTGTCTTGACGTCCTGGCAATACTCCTACGAAGATTTGATTTCGGCGTCACGCTGCACTTCACGCGGGGGCGTCGCAACATTTTGGGAGCTCACCTCGATGGCACATGCTGTTTCCGCCAGGATCGGTCTGGCGGCCGCTCTCGCCTGCCTCTCCGCCACGGCCTCCGCCGCGGCGTTTAAGTGCCCCAAGGTGGGCGGCGATTTCGTCTTCGGTCAGGAGGCGAACGTGAACAGCCTCGACCAGATGTCCTCGAGCACCATCTCGACCCGCAATGTCGCGATGAACATGTTCGAGGCGCTGATGACGCGCGACGAGAACACCGCGCCGATCCCGGAACTCGCCAGCAAGGTTGACGTCTCGGCCGATGGGATGACCTACACGTTCACGATGCGCCAGGGCGTGAAGTTCCATAACGGCAAGACGATGAGCAGCGCCGACGTGGTGGCCTCCTACGACCGCTACAACAAAGTCGGCATCCTGCGCTCGATGTTCGGCAACGTCGCCGCCTGGGAGGCGCCGGACGCCAATACCTTCGTCATCCGCATGAAGAAGGCGCAGCCGACCTTCCTGTTGCAGCTTTCCTCCTTCAGCGTGCCGGTGGTGATCGTGCCCTCCGAGATCGCCGACGCGCCGGCCCAGCAGCTCAAGACCATCGGCACCGGCCCGTGGCAGCTCGTCGATTTCACTCCGGGCAGCGCAGTGAAGATGCGGCGCTACGACGCCTATTCACCCAACACCGGCTATGAGGAACGCACGGGCTTCGGCGGCTACAAGCAGGCCTGCTTCGACACGGTGACCTTCCGTATCGTCACCGAGCCCGGGGCACGTCTCGCCGGCATGAAGACCGGCGAATTGCAGGGCGTGGAAGACCTGCCGACCAAGGCGCTGGCCGACCTCAAGAACGACAAGAACGTCACCCTGCTGCCGCTTCTGAACTGGTGGATCCAGATCGCGCTGCCCAATGTCTCCTTCCCGCCGACCGACAACCTCGCCTTTCGCAAGGCCGTGCAGGCCGCGCTCGACATGGACGAGATCATGGATGCGGCGTCGGACGGCAACTACAAGCTCAACGTCGGCCTGCGCTACCCCAACAACCCCGACTATACCGACGCGGGGAAAGAGACCTACAACATCAAGAGTCCGGCGCTGGCGAAGAAGTATCTCGCCGAGGCCGGCTACAAGGGTGAGCCGGTGGTGCTGCTCACCAACAAGGACTACCCGGCGATGTACAACTCCGCGCTGGTGATGTCCGAGCAGATGAAGGCGGTGGGCATCAACGCGCAGCTGAAGGTGGTGGATTGGCCGACCTCGGTGCAGATGGCG
>CAIYPH010000809.1 GCA_903928045.1 uncultured Rhodospirillales bacterium | reverse complement strand
TGAAGGAAGTGCTTCTTTTTTGAAAAAAAGAAGCAAAAAACTTTTACCCCCATGGCGCGTACCGCTCCCACCCATCCGCGAGGCGTACGCCAACGGCATGGAACGGAATAGAAAGTTTTTTTGGTTCTTTTTGTTCACAAAAAGAACACTCTTCCTTCCCCGCACGCTTGGTTTCCAATCTGCGCCCCCACTGGCGACACGACCCGGAGTTTCGGCTCTCCACGTGAACGGGGTATGATATCGACAGATGAACCGCTCAGGAGCCGCGTCATGAAAACCATCGTTTTTTGTGCTGACGGTACCTGGAACGGTCCAGGCAAGGACGACGAGGCCGCCGCCCCGGCCACGCCCACCAACGTCTATCGCCTCTACGTCAATCTCCGCGGCGAGGATGACCAGTCCCCCCCGCTCCAGGCCAATGAACAGGAGCGCCGCGACGGGCCGGCCGACGCGCCGACCCAGGTTGCCAAATATCTTCACGGCGTCGGCGATTCCAGCAATCCCCTGGTCAAGATGCTCGGCGGCACCCTCGGCGCCGGCATCATCGCCCGCATTGTCCGCGGCTATACCTTCATTTCCCGCAACTACACCCCGGGCGACCGCATCGTCATCACCGGCTTCAGCCGCGGCGCCTATACCGCGCGCGCCCTCGGCGGGCTCATCTGCGCCAAGGGTCTGCTCGATGCCGGCAAACTTCCGCTGGACGATCGGATCAAGGCCTATCGCCTCGGCGCCGCCGTATGGAATGCCTGGCGGCGGCAGCAAGGCGCCGCACTGCCCTGGTACGCCCGGCTGCAAGAGGCCGTGCTCGACCTGCCCGCCTTCCTCTCCGCCGCGCCAACGGATGCCCTGATCCCCGATGCGCGCATCGCCGCCATTGGCGTGTGGGACACCGTGGGCTCCCTCGGCATCCCCGCCTATGCCGGCGGCGAGCGGCTCGACATGTTCCGCTTCGCCGATACCAGGCTCAGCGCCAAGGTCGATCGCGGCTTCCAGGCCCTGGCACTGGACGAGCAGCGCCCCGATTTCACCCCGACCTTCTGGGACCCCGACGCGCGGATCACCCAGTGCATCTTCCCGGGCGCCCATGCCGATGTCGGCGGCGGCTATCCGCTCACCAACGGCGAATCGGGTCTCTCCGACATCGCCTTTCTGTGGATGAAGGACCAGTTCGCCACGCTCGGCGTGCAGTTCCGCGACACATCGCCCATCCCGATCCAAGGCGATCCGCTCGGCTGCGCCCACGAGCCATGGCGGCATTTTCCCTTCGATGTCGCCAAGGCGGTGCCGCGCAGTTTTCCCGCGATCTACAACCTCGGCATCGCCCCATCCGTCGCCCAGCGCCAGGCCGGCGGCCTCGTCAGGCCCGACCCCGCGGCGACGCCACGCCCGTACCTGTCGCGCATCGCCCTCCCCGCCTGACCCCTCGACCGCGAGCGGGCAGCGCGCGTCGTGTCTCCGTCGCCCCCGAATTTACGAAATTAATCCACAAAACACAAAAATAGTCCTTGCTATCCTCTGCGCGATTCTCTAGGATTGCCGTCATGAGCAACCCGACGACATCCCCCGAGCCCACCCAAGGCGAGCCGCATCCCGCGCTCCGCCTGGCCGAGGCCGTCGCCATGCTCGTCGCCGCCATCGCCGGGCCGTCCTGGTTCTGGTGCCTGTTCCCCGCCGGCCGCGCGCTGCGGGCGCAATTGCAGCAGATGAGCCGCGACTTCTCCGCCCTCATGCAGCGCCTGGCCGCCGGCCACCCCACCCCCGCTGAACATCTCCCCGCCGCCCCCTCCCCGGCCGTATCGCGCCCCCGCGCGCCCCGCCCCGCCGCCGATCCACGCCCGAAATCCGCCTGCCCCCGGCGTTCCCGCCGGCCCCAGGCAGCGCGCGCTCCTGCCGTCGCCGCCCGCGCGCCCTTTCCGGCTCCGCCGCGCGATCAGCCCTTCCGCGCCGTCCCTGCGCCGCGCCCACCCGTGCCGTGGCCACGCGCCGGGCCCGCGAAACCACCCGGTTCCGCGGCGCCCGCGCACGCCGATTTTGTTACGATATCGAACTAAATTCCGTCGACATACCGCGACGTGAAAGTCCCCGCCAGATCGATCTTCGCCGCGGCAATCTCGGCATTGAAACTCCCGAGCATCCGCCGCACCGTCTCCGCCTGCGCCATGGTGATTTTCCCATCATGCGCAAACGCCTCGCGGTTCTTGCTGAACCCGGCATTGCACACCGGCGCCGCGAGGAAACACATCCCCTTCTCCAGCGCCGCAATCGCCTCCTCCGGCGCCGCCCCCCGCAGGAACGTGACCGCCTCGACAATCGCCGCCGCCGCTCCCCGCGCCGCCTCGCCGTTCTTCTCCAGCCACCCGCTCTCCCCGTAGAGCGAGCCCGAGGCATAGGGTCCGCCGAAAATCGCCTGGCTCCCCGCGGTATCCCGCGCATCCGCCAGCACCTTCACCAGCCCGCGCTGCTCGAGGTCCATCATGATCGGGTCGAACAGCGAGAGCGCGTCGATATCGCCCCGCTCGAAGGCGGAGAGCGCCGTCTGCGTCGTCCCCACCCCGATCGCCGCCGCGTCGGTCGGCTTCAACCCGGCCTTGGAGAGCAGTTGCATCGCGAACATATGCGTCGCCGACCCCGGCGCCGAAACGCCGATCTTGCGCCCCTTGAGATCGGCGATGGTCTTGATCTCGCCCTCCAGCGCCTTGCGGATGCCCAGCGCCAGCCCGGAATTCTGCGCCTGCAACACGAAGGCGGTCAGCTTCGCCCCCTTCGCCGCCATCTGGATGGTGTGCTCGTAATACCCGCAAGCCACCTGCGAGGACCCACCCAGCACCGCCTGCATCGCCGGCGCGCCGCCGGGGAACATCGCCACTTCAGGATCGATCCCGTGCTTCTGCCACAACTGCCGCCCGGTCGCGATGAAGAACGGCATGTAGCCATAGAGCGCCACCCCACCCCCGGCGAGCTTCAGCTTGATCCGGCTCTGCGCAATCGCCGGCATGGCCAGCGTGGCGGTCGTAGCCAGAACGGCGCGGCGGGTGAGTTTCATGGCGGAGTTTCCTTTGATGATCATGTTGAACGCGACGTATCGGCGCGGGGTTGCCACACGAGAAGCCGGGTTTCGGCGAATGAGACGATGCCGTCCAGCACCAATGCACAAATCGTCAACACCACGATGCCGGCGAACACGGTGTCGACATCGAACATCCCCTCGGCCTGGAGGATCAGATACCCCACCCCCGCCGAACTCCCGAGATACTCCGCCACCACCGCGCCGACGAACGCCATGCCGACCGAGACATGCAGCGAACTGAACACCCAGGACAACGCCGCCGGGAGATACACATGCCGCAACAACTGCCCCTTCGTCGCCCCCAGCATCCGCGCCCCGTTCAGCACCGGGGCCGGAACTTCCCGCACCCCTTGCAGCACGTTGAAGAACACGATGAAAAACACCAGCGTGAACCCCAGCGCCACCTTGCTCGCCACCCCCAACCCGAACCACATCGCGAAAATCGGCGCCAGGATCACCCTGGGCATCGCGTTGGCCGCCTTGATGAACGGGTCCAGCACCGCCCGCGTCCGCGGGGAAAGCCCAAGCCACAACCCCGCCGCCACCCCCGTGATGGTGCCGGACGCAAAGGCCAGCAGGGTCTCCGCGATGGTGATCGCCAGATGCGGCCAGATCTCCCCGCTCACCACCCATGCCACCACGGTATCGAGGATTTTCACGGGATGCCCGAAAAACAACGGGGACAGCACCCCCGTCTCGCTGCCGATCTGCCACCCCGCCAGCATCAGCCCGGCCAGGACCACCCGCCAGAAGGTGATCATGCCGCCGCCCCCTGCCGATAGGCCTTCAGCACCTCATCGCGCAGAACCGCCCATATCCGCTCCTCCGTCGCGCGGAATGCCGGGGTAAGCCGGATTTCCGCGACATCCCGCGGTCGTGGAAGCTCGATCGCAAACTCCGCGATCGGCCGCGTCGCCGGCCCGGCCGACAGCACGATCACCCGGTCCGACAGGCTGATCGCCTCCTCAAGATCATGGGTGATGAACAACACGGATTTGCGATTGGCCTGCCAGATCGCGAGAAGCTCGTTCTCCATCAACTGCCTGGTCTGCACATCCAGCGCCGAGAACGGCTCATCCATCAGCAGGATCGGCGGATCGAGCACCAAGGTCTGCGCCAACTGCGCCCGCTTGCGCATGCCGCCGGAGAGCTGGTGCGGATACTTGTCGCCATGCCCCGCAAGCCCCACCCGCGCCAGCCAGGCCTCCGCCTGCGCCCGCGCTTCGGCCTTCGGCGCGCCGGCGAATTCCGGCCCGGCCGCGACGTTATCCCGCGCCGATCGCCAGGGCATCAGGCTGTCGGACTGGAACAGATACCCCGCCTTGCGGTTGATCCCGACGAGGGGAGTGCCATCGACGCGCACCTCCCCCTCGCTCGGTTGCAACAGCCCAGCCGCAAGATTCAACAGCGTCGACTTGCCGCAGCCGGTCGGGCCGACGACGGAGACGAACTCCCCCTCGCCGACCGAAAAACTCGCCCCGCCCACCACCTCCGCCGCGCCGAAGCGCAGCCGGATATCCCGGAATTCCAGCCGCGCCATATGCTCAGCGCGTCTTGTAGACGATGAAGCCCTTGATCGCGTCGAGCAGCGCCTCGGTCTCGTCGCCGCGGATGGAGTGGCTGCTGTTCTCGAACACCCGGAAATCCGAACCGGGGATCAG
>CAIYPH010000808.1 GCA_903928045.1 uncultured Rhodospirillales bacterium | reverse complement strand
GAAAAAAGAAGCAAAAACTTTTTATCCGTGTGGCGGCGGAGGGGTGGCGGTTTCGGTATATAGTTTCGGCAGTGGAATTATTATGGCGCGGGTTTGCGCTCCGGTCCGAGGGGCGTTCGTCTTCGTCGGTGACGCAACGCGCGGCGGAGCTGGGCCAAAGAGGGCGGCCGGGAGGGAGGCAGCGGGTAGAAGAGCGCCGGGAGATTGCGCGGCGCGGCCGGTTTGGCGGCGCGTGGGCGGCCGGATTGCCGCGCGCGGCGGCGCGGGGGCAGGTCTCCTGTCGGGCCGCGGGGGCGCCGGCGCGGAGGGGCGATGAGAGGGGCGGTGATGATTGGAAGGATGGGGGGCGCGGCGGCGAGGCGCTGCATGAGGGCGGCGAAATCGCGCGCGAGACCCTGCAACTGCGCCCGCACCGCCCGGCCGCCGGGCAGAAGGCCCCAGAGCCATGACGGGCCGCAGACCGCGGCGATCAGCGCGCAGACAAGCTCCGCCAGGCGGACCGCGGGATGCGGCTCGCCGGGGGGAAGCTCGGGGGATGTCGGCACAACGTTCATGATGTTATGTCTAACGGTTTTCGCATCCTCGGTCAAGGATATTTTTCTATAATCTGAATTTTTCTTTCCTGGTCGGCATGGCAGGCACGGCGCCGCCCGATCCAGGGAGGGTAGTCCAACGGCAAGGAAGCGCGCTCTCGCGGATCGAAGGCGATCCCCCTTGCGCCGCGCAAGTGGCGCGGCTGTCGGGCGCAGGGCTGCCGCGCCCGTCGCCGCTCCGCTGCGCGTCAGGGTTCTTTTTGTCTACAAAAAGACCATCCTTACCCTTACTCTGAGCCCCATGACCGAACTCTATATCGACGCCGATGCCTGCCCCGTGCGCGAGGAAGTCTTCACCGTCGCCACACGCCGCAACCTCGTGGTCCACGTCGTCAGCAACGGCTCCCGCCCCATTCGCCCGCCCGGACTGCCCAACGTGCGCATGGTCATCGTCGCCACCGGCGCCGATGTCGCCGATGACTGGATCGCCGAACGTATCACCGCCGCCGATGTCTGCATCACCGCCGATATCCCACTCGCCGCCCGATGCCTCGAAAAAAAGGCCGAAGCCCTGGCCCATAACGGCAAACGCTGGACCCACGACAATATCGGCAACGCCCTCGCCGGCCGGGAAATCGGCCGATACCTCCGCGAAATCGGCGCGACAACGGGCGGCCCAGCCCCACTCACTAAACAAGATCGCTCCAACTTCCTCTCCGCCCTCGACGCCGCCATCGTCGCGGCGCTGCGCCGGGGGACGGAGTAAGAAAGGCGCGGGGGCGCTGCCCCTTCTCTCATTCTCCACCCTCTTAAACGGCTTGCGGGTCTGGGGGATCATCCCCCAGCGGGGTCCAGGGGCAGCGCCCCTGGCCTTCCTTCCGCCTCTCCAGGCTCAGCCCGCGGCGGCGGTGGCGCGGAGGGTGGCGAGGGTTTGGGCGATTTCGGTGGGGGACCAGGCGAGGGTGGCTTCGCCGACGACGAGTTCGAGGAAGCTTTGGTTGGGCAGTCCGGTGGGGTGGAAGGCGTTGGCGAGCCAGGTTCCGGTATCTTTGGCGTATTGGCTGGCGGCGGCTTCGAGGCGGTTGGGTGCGACGTTGAACAGGATACGGAAGGAGTTGCCGTGGGGCTGTTCGGGGAAGGGGGCGAGGCCGGGCTGGGCGGTGATGGCGGCGGCGATGGCGCGGGCGTGGGCGTAGTAGTCGGGCATGTGGGGGAGGTGGCGGTGCAGCCCATCGAGTGCGGTGATGACGTAGGGGAAGATGGTGGGCATGTCGCCGCCGAGGCGGGTGCGCCAGGGTTTGGCGGCGGCGACGAGGTCTTCCGAGCCGGCGAGCACGCAGCCGCCCATGCCGCCGAGGCCTTTGTAGAAGGAGACGTAGACGCTATCGGCGAGGGCAGCGATTTCGGCGAGGGTTTTGCCGTACCAGGGGGCGCTTTCCCAGATGCGGGCGCCGTCGATATGGAAGGGCACGTTGCGGGCGCGGGCCCAGGCTGAGATGGCGGTGAGGTCTTCCCAGGGTGTGCCGATGAAGCCGGCCTGGCGGATGGGGAGTTCGACGGTGACGGCGCCGAGGGGTTCGGCGAGGCGGGTGAGGTCTTCGGCGGTGAAGGGGGCGTGTTCGACGCCGACGCGCCGGGAGGTGAGGCCGCAGAGGCGGTCGAGCGGGTCTTTTTCGTCGCGGGCGATGTGGCTGCGCGGGTGGAGCGCGATGACGCGGCGGTTGGTGGTTTCGGCGTGGACGAGGAGGGCGGCGAGTTGGGCGGCGACGCCTTTGTGGAAGAAGAGGGCGGCGGGCTTGCCGAGGAGTTCGGCGCTTTCGGCTTCGAGGCGCTGCAGGGCGGGGCCGGCGTTGTAGATGTCGATCTCGTCGTCGAGGTAGGGGGAGGCGAGGAGGCGCTCGGCCCAGCGGCGCTGATCGGTGCGGCCATGGCCGCCGAGGAACCGCCGGCAGGCCCGACGCAGTGTGAGGTCGGGGAAGCCGGTGGTCATGGGGCGTGTCCTTACAGTTTGGCGGTGGTGACGGTGTGCACCGGGCGGGAGAAATAGTCGGCGGTGTAGCCGTAGCCGAAGGCGGCCATCATGGGGCCGCACTCCTTGCGGAAAGTGTAGATCTGCTGGTCGGTCCAGCCAAGCCGGTCGATCTGCATGGCGGTGCCGAACTGCTTGGTGGTGCCGAACTGCTTGGTGGTGACTTCCGGTCGATCGCTGGCCAGCGCCTTGGCGAGCCGGCGGACGGTGGCTTTTTCGAGGCCGAGGAAGTCGCCGACCTCTTCGGCGGTGCGTTCGGGTTCGAGGGCGGCGGCGAGCTGTTCGATCTCTATCGCGGCGGCGCCGAGCAGATCGCGCACCCGGAGCCAGACCTCCATGTTGCGGGCCCAATCCTGGCAGTGCTCGACGAAGGAGATGGTGGGGAATTTCGTCAGGCGGGAGGAGACGTTCTCGAGGCCGCGGCGGCGCATGAAGATGAAGCGCGCATTGGGCCAGAGCTCGTGCATCACTGGCGCGGCCTCGATCATCTCCGGCCGCGGGGTCTTGTCGAGCCATTTGCCGGAGGGAAAGAGCTCCGCCATTGCGGCGATGAAGGTTGCGCGCACGGAATCGGCCAGGTAGCTGGCGGGAATGCGGGAGAGCAGGGTGAAGCGGTTGGGCAGGGCGTCTTCGCCGTTATCCTCGAAATAGGTGTGGATGGTGAGCAGGAAGCGGCGGATCATCCAGAGGAAATGGCCTTCCTCGAAACCGCCATAGGCGGCGGTTTTGAGCAGGCCTTGCGCCATGGCGGAGGTGCCGGAGCGTGCGGCGCCGAGCACGAAGACCGGGGTGGCTTTGGCGTCCTCGGTCGGCAGGGGGAACGTGGTCAGCGGCTTGGGCGGGGGCGGGGGGGGCGGTTCGGCGACGACTGGCGTTTCGCCCTTGGTGCGCTTGAGGCGCATCACCTCGCCATCCCCGGCGGTGGCGAACACCTCGATGAGATCGAGGTCGCGGGGGCTGACCTCGATATCGAACTTGACGGAAAAGCCGTGATCGCCTTTGCCGAAGCCGAGGCGCTGAAGGTCTTCGCGAAATTCGTCGGCTGGCGCGTTGCCGATCAGGAGGTCATCCAGCGAGACGCGGATTTCAACATGGACATCCGTTGCGTCTGGGCAATACGCCCAGCCGCGGACCACGTCAGCATCGATTTGCTCGATAAAGCCTATGATGTTCAAATCCAATCTCCGATAGTTCGGCACGCACACGGACCCGTGTTTGGCCGTGCCGCTCTCCCCTATATCGTCGGCGTGTATATCGCCGCGATCGGAATAGAGGCGATCTATGACAGCTTTACGACGGTTTGACGGTGACAGACAACAACGTTTGCTGTGATCAGAAGCCCGTTACCTCGCGAATTCGTGATCGAAATCGGCGGTAAAGTTATCGTCTGGACCCGCAGTGACGACACAAGCTGGAGCGCCACGTGGGTAGGCGTTGGAGGGTATAGCCTTGCCGACCCGGCGCGATTTCGTCTTTTTCGCTTTCGGCTCTGCGGTAGCGGGCTCCGCCGTGTTGGCGGGTTTGGCCTCGTCGATGTCGGGCTCTGCTGCCGCGTAGGTTTCGAGGTAGCCATCGACCATGACATCGCGCGATGCCGGAGGGCGAATGCCGGCCACGAGGCGGTCCCACAACCCGTCTTCGGAGCAGGCGCGGCGAATGGTGTCGGCGAGCGAGCGTGCATCGCCGACGGCGAACAGCAGCCCATCCTCGTTGTGGCGGATGCGTTCCTTGGGGCCGCCGACGTTGGAGGCGATCACCGGGCGCTGGAACATCCAGGCCTCGGAGATGACAAGGCCGAAGATTTCCCACCAGGTGGAGGGCACCAGGCACCAGTCGATCCGCGCCATGCGCTGGGGCAGTTCGTCGACCTGGTAGGAGCCGTTGAACACCAGGATCTGCTCGGTGAACGGGCGTTCGCGTTCGGCGGCGAGGAAGTCCTCGAATTCCTTGCGGCGGGTCTCGCTGGCGTAGCGGAGGTTGTCGCCGTTGATCTCGACGGTGAAATCCTGGAACCCTTCGGCGCGCAACTGCTCGATGGCGCGCAGGATCACCCAGACGCCCTTGTTGTCGACCATCTGGCCGAAGAAGCCGAAGCGGTTGCGCTTGGCCCGGTCATTGGTGACGGCGACGCCGCCCGAATAGTCGCGCTGGCCGTTGGTAACGTGGTGGATGCTGTCGCGATCGAGGCCCCAGTTGACGTAATGCTCGATCATGAAGCGGCTCGGGCAAGTGTAGAGGTCCGCGGCGGCGAGGTGTTTCTTCATCCACATTTCGCGCATGAAGAATTGCTCGGGCCCTATATTGGGGAAGCATTGGTGGCAGCGCACATGCGAGGCGCGGGTGCATAGCGAATTGTCGGATTTGCGCAGCATGTGCCCGTTGGCTTCGCAGATCGACAGGAATTCGTGGAAGGTGAAGATGATCTTGGCGTTCGGCAGAATCTTGCGCGTGACCGACAGCAGGTTGATGCCGAACAGTAGGAAGTGGTGGAAATGCACCACGTCCGGCTGGATCGTCTGGAGGAATTCGGCGTAGCTCTCGATGAGCTGGAAATTGGCCGCCTTGTTCCAGGCGTAGTCGTAGTCGCGCGCCAGGAAGACGAATTCGTTGGGCCGGTTGTCGAAGCCGGTGATGCGGGCGCCGGATTTGTAGAGCGCGGCGAAGCGCGGCTCGATGGCCGCCAGCAGGAAGGGCTCGACGCCTTCGCGCTCGCGCAATCCTTCGAACAGCTCGTAGCAGATCTGCTGGGCGCCGCCGCGGACGAGTTCGGGGTGGAACAGGCTGAGGAGGAGGACTTTCATGGATCAGATTCCCTCGGCCGCGCCGGTCCGGAAGTACGGGTTGGCCGGGGCGGCGCCGAGCATGTCACGGGCAAGCATGTCGTCCCAGCGGCGCGAGAACAGCCAGCGGTTGACGATTGAGCCGCCTTCGTGCGGCGGCAGGCGGGTGGAGCCCTTGCCCTCGAAGTGCCACAGGCGGATGTCCTTCAGCCAGGCGGGAACGCCCTCATCGAGGCTTTTGAGGCAGAGATCGGCATCTTCGTAGTGCCCGAAGACGAAATCCTCGGAGAAGCCGCCGAGCCTCTCGAACCAGGCACGTTCCGAGGAGATGAACGCGCCGGTCACCGCCGGCACGGGCCGCGGCAGGACGTAGGGGGTGCCGTCCGGCGGGGCGCCCTTGCCGTAGTGTTCCACCCGCAGCATGCGCCGGCGGGTGAATCCGTCATCGATGACGGAGATGGCTTCGTCGGCCTCGAAATACATGCCGCCATGCATCAGCGAGCCGTCGTCATAGTACAGTGGCACGCCGAACAGCCGTGTGCCCTCTTCGCCGCTGTCGATCAGGGCGGTGTGTTTGGCGGCCCAGGCGGGGTCCCGCGGGAAGACGTCGGGGTTGACGTTGATGATGCGGTCGCTGCGGGCGGCGCGGAGGGCGATGTTGTTGGCGGCGCTGAAGCCGGCATTGCCGGGCAGCACCATCACGGTCTGCGCGATGTCATAGATGTAGCTGCCGATCTTCGCCTCGCGCATCAAGGTCTCGCCCAGCTCGGGGCTGTTGGAGACGTAGATGAACTCGTAATCCTCGATCCCCGGCAGGCCGGAATAGAGCGCATTTTGGGCGTGCAGGTATTCCGCCTTGCCGTACAGCGCCACCACGATGGAACCGCGCAGCCGGCGGCCGCTCGGCCCGAAGCGCTCCCAGTAGGGGGTGGCGACCAGGCGGCGGGTGATCGCGCGGTTGAAGGCGACGATCTGGTCGCCCATGCCGCCATCGAGGCAGGCGACCCGCTCGACGCCGGGATTGCCATGGAAATCAGCGTCGGCGAGCCGGGTGAGCAGGATGTTGCGCAGCTCCGTCTCGATCACCGGACGGCATGGCACCTGGGACAGCACGTGCCGGCCATTGGCGAAATTACCCTGGACCACGACGTTGCCGGTGAGGTCCAGCTTCTTGTCGGTAAAGACGAAGCCGATGAAGCCGAAGCAATGTACGATCGGCCGCCCGAGCGCGTTTTCCACGTCGCCGCGCCGGATGCGGATGACGCTCGCGCTGTCCAGCAGGATGCGCCATTTCGTGCTGCCGATCCGCAGCGTTTCCAGCGGCGAGGCGGTGTCGTCTACCCAGCCGACGATGAAGATGGCGCCCGTGGTCGAGGCCAGCACGGCCTCGACGTTGAATGCTGGATCGGTTTCCGGCGCGGATTCCGGCATCGCGGTGGCGATCGGGCGCAGCAAGCGGTTGCGCGGCCCGTTGTCGCCACCCGGCACTTCGCGCCCCTCGCGGAAGCCGTGCAGCACATAGTGCTGGTAACCGCTGCGGAACTCGCCGCGCCCGATGGAGGCGGCAACGTCAGGGTTCAGGCGGAGATAGCCGGCTTCGTCGAATTCCGCCTCATCCATGGAGTCATCGAGCGGGAGGTCGGCCTCGACCGCAATGGGTTCCGGCGGTGCCTCGTCCTCGTCGTCAAAGATGCCTTCCGATAAGATCCGCGCGACTTCATCGCTCATCCTGCAACCCCTCTCACCGCGACCATCAGCGTGACCGATCCGTCAGCGCATCCGGCACGCGACGCCGTAACCTTCAGAGCGTAAAGCGCCCAGCCCCAGGAAAACCGACTCACGCTCAGGGCATGTCGCCATCGCTGAAC
This sequence comes from uncultured Rhodospirillales bacterium, assembly GCA_903928045.1. Next base: position 3,949 of record CAIYPH010000808.1, on the reverse strand, counting down.
AGGTCGAACCCGGCGTAGGGGAGGCGCCCCTCACGGAAGCCGGCGATCTCGTAATGCTCCTGCGGTGACACGTAGACCTTCTTGTTGATGGCATCGCCGACATCGGGGTGCGCCTCAAGGTACCATATGGGGTCGACCACGATGTTGCGCGGCATCCGATGCTCGAAATAGCCGAAACGGGCGTAGTGGTGCTTCGCGCTCTGCACCGCTCCGGCGGTGATCGCTTCCTTGATGTCCGGATAGGTCTTTAAATACCATGCCTCGTCAACCGGAACATCGACGAGACGACGGGCCATCAGCTCGAAAAACAAGAATTGATCGACCGCCACATATCCCGTTCGGGTGGAGGGAACCACCATCTTGCGGTCTAGCAGTGAGCCGTAGATCGGCAGTTGCAGGTCTGCCCCGGTTGAGTCGTTCGTTCCTGACATGATGGCCAATAGTCCCCCTACTTTCACGTGTTCCGGCCAGGGGCAACACGCGGTTCACATGGCATGATGCCACGTGCGTTCAATCCACCGCAGTGCAACCCGTTGACCAGGAACGACGTTGTCTTACCACAGCCTGATCGCCGTGCCAGTATTCAAAAGGTACATATTTGTGAACGGACCAGGTGTCCTCCAATGAGCAGTTCACGGCCGTAAACCCGACCCTCCAGGAGCTTCCGCATGCCGCCTTCGACCCGCTGGTTCGATGACATCAAGCCCGGCGACACCGCCGAATTCGGCGACCATCTGATGACCGAGGAGGCCATCATCGCCTTCGCCCGGGAATACGACCCGCAGCCCTTCCACATCGACCGTGAGGCCGCCAAAGCCACCATGTTCGGCGGCATCATCGCCTCGGGCTGGCACACCGGCTCGGTGGTGATGCGCCTCATGGTGGACCACTACATCTCGCCCGGCAGCTTCATGGGCTCGCCGGGGCTCGACGACCTGCGCTGGATCGTCCCCGTTCGCCCCGGGGACCGGCTGCGCGTGCGCATCACCGTCACCGAGACCATCCCGTCGCGCTCCAAGCTCGATCGTGGAATCGTGCGCTCCGTCACCGAGACGCTCAACCAGAAGGGCGAGGTGGTGATGTCCTCCCGCGGCATGGTGATGGTGCTGCGCAACCCGGAGACCCGCTGAGATGCGCGCTTATATGGAGTCACTGCTCGCGCAGGGCCGCGTGCGGGTGGTGGAGCGCGAAGTCTCCGGCCAGCATGAGCTCGCCGCCGTCACCGCCCGCTCGCAGAAAGAGAGCGACGCGCCGCTGCTGTTCCGCCGCGTCGCCGGCTCCGCCCACCCGGTGATGACCAACGTGTTCGGCAGCCGTGCCCGCCTGCAGGAGATGATCGGCGGCGGTGACAGTTTCTGCAAACACTGGGTGGAGATGATGGCCACCCCCGTCATCGCGCCGATCCACGTGCCCGAGCCCGCGGGACTGGTGGAGATGAAGCTCACCGACCTGCCGCAGCTCACCTATTTCGAGCGCGATGGCGGGCCCTACCTCACCGCCGGCGTGTTCCTCGCCAATGAGCCGGATACCGGGGTGCCCAACCTCTCCTTCCACCGCGCGCAAATCATCTCCGACACCGAACTGCGCATCCGCCTCGGCGCCTCGCACCACCTCGCGCAGTATCAGCTGAAGGCCGAGGCGCGCGGCGAGAAAGTGCCGGCCGCCATCCTGCTCGGCCCGCCACCCTCCCTCGTGCTCGCCGCCGCTGCGCCGATCGCCTACGACGAAAGCGAGATGGAGGTCGCCGGCCGCATCCAGGGCAGCGCGCTCCGCCTGCGCCGCTGCCGGACCGTGCCGCTCGACGTACCGGCCGATACCGAGGTGGTGATCGAGGGCCATATCCTGCCCAATATCCGCCGCCCCGAAGGCCCCTTCGGCGAATTCATGGGCTTCTACGTGCCCGTCGGCGACAACCACGTGTTCGAGGTCAGCGCCGTCATCGGCCGCCGCGACGCCTGGTTCCACGGCCTCATCTGCGGCTCGCCCGAGGATATGCGCCTGCTCGAACTCGCCGTCGCCACCCGCGTCTACCAGGCGCTCAAGGCCGCCAGCCTGCGCGGCATCATCGACGTCTCCTGCGCGCCGACGGTGATGAGCACCGTGGTGCAGATCGAGCAAACCTACGAAGGCCACGCCCGCCAGGTTATGCTGACCGCCATGGGCGCCAACCATGACTGGTCCAAAACCGTGTTCGTGGTGGACGAAGACGTTGATATCAACGACTTCAACGACGTCTGGTGGGCCTACCTCACCCGCGGCCGCGCCGATACCCGCGCACTGGTGATCCCCGATATCCCCGGCTTCTACCGCGACCCGAAGAAAGACTATTTCGGCCGCCTCGGCATCGACGCGACCGTGCCGTTCGGGCGGAAGGAGGAGTTTATCCGCAAGCGGATTCCGGGGGTTTCTGGAATCAATCTGAAGGATTATCTCAGTTAAGCGTCTTCTTTTTGTGAACAAAAAGAAGCAAAAAAACTTGACACGTTTGGGCCGGCAGCTTGTCAGACATGGCGGCGCGCGAAGCAATAATTTATGGCTTCGCCTCACCCCTGCGGCTGGAGGGCGAGATACAAACGGATAAAAGTTTTTTGCTTCTTTTTTTCAAAAAAGAAGCCCTTCCTTAAGCCGCCCTTCGATCCTGCCTCTGGTTCTCCTGGCGGAAATGCTCGGCGATATGGGTGGCCAGCACGTCGGTCACTGGCTGGGTCGGCGTGCGGCTTTTCATCAGTAGGATGGCGAAGTCGGGCAGGGGGGGCAGTCCTTCGTCCGGGCGCATGCGGCGCAGGCCGTCCGGCAGCCAGGAATCGGCGGCGACGGTGACGGCGAGGCCGGCGAGCACCGGGGCCTGTGTTCCGGTTTGGCTGGCGGAGTTGTAGGCGACGCGGTAGCGCATGCCGGCCTTGTCGAGCGCCCCGATCGCCGCCTCGCGCCAGGAGCAGCCGGCGCGGGCGAGGGCGACCGGCAGTGGGTTCAGCCGATGCGGCGCGTGGCGCTCGGAGGTGACCCAGGCGAGTTGGCCGCGCCATAGCTCCTGCCGCGGCCAGCCGGCGATGTCATGCCCCTCGGAAATCAGGCTGAGATCGATGCTGCCGTCGCGGAGATGCTCGATCAGTTCGCTTGAGGGCAGGCAGGTCACCTCCACATCGACGCCGGGATGCGTGTCGGCGAAGCGCTTGAGGATGGGCGGCAGATAGCGCAGCGCGTAGTCGTCAGGCGAGCCGAGGCGGACGAAGCCCTGTAGCTGCGGGGCGCGGAAGGCGCTCCAGATTTCGTCGTTCAGCGCCAGCAGGGTGCGGGCGCGCTCCAGCAGGAAGCGGCCCTGCGAGGTCAGCTGCACCTGGCCGCCCTTGCCGCGGGAAAACAGCTTCTCCCCCAACAGCCCCTCCAGCCGCTGCATCTGCATAGAGACCGCCGACTGGCTGCGCCCGACCCGTTCGGCGGCGCGCGTGAAGCTGCCTTCCTCGGCGATGTAGGCGAAGCTGCGCAGCAGGTCAGGATCGAGGCCGGTGGGGAGCATGGGCATCAAGATATCTGATGTTCTGGATCAGGGCAATTCATTTTACTGATTCCGATCGCAGCCCCATATCCGGCTCATCGAAACCCCCAGCCCAAGAGGACCTGGACATGCACAGCATCCACCTGCGGGCCGGCCTCGCTCCGGCCGCCCCCGCCATCACCTCGATCCGCACCGCGATCGCCCATGCCTGGGCCACACTCACCCTGTGGCGCCGCATCCTGCGCACCCGGCGCGACCTCGCCGACGCGGACCCCCGCATGCTCGCGGACCTCGGAATCTCCCCCGCCCAAGCCGAGTTCCAGCTGCGCGCGGCACCGTGGACCCTGGCGGCCTGGCGCCGCCGCTGAGTTGGGCTGTTGGTAAGAAAGGCAAGGGGCGCTGCCCCTTGACCCCGCTGGGGGATGATCCCCCAGACCCCATCCGTTTAAGAGG